>CAURWS010000001.1:0-22495 GCA_963528485.1 uncultured Pseudomonas sp.
GCCCAGGCGTCTTCTTCCAGGCCGTCACCGAAGCCCTGGTAGGCGAAGTCGATCAGCGGCAGCAGGTTGCGGCGTTTGACGATCTTCAGCACCTGATGCCAGTCATCGTGGCTGAGGTCGAAGCCGGTCGGGTTGTGGCAGCAGGCGTGCAGCAGCACGACGTCGCCTTCCGGCACGGTGTTGAGGGTTTCCAGCATGGCCGGAACGTTGAGCGTGTTGTCGCTGCCCACGTAGGGGTAGTGACTGACCTTCAGGCCGGCCGCGGCATAGATGGTTTCGTGAATCGGCCAGGTCGGGTCGCTCAGCCAGATGCCCTTGCCCGGCAGGCAATGGGCGATGAAGTCGGCAGACAGACGCAGTGCGCCGGTGCCGCCCGGGGTCTGGGTGGCGCCGACACGTTTTTGCTGGATCAGCGGCGAGTGGGCGCCCATGACCAGTTCACAGATCAGCGTGCCGAAACGTGGCTCGCCATGGCCGCCGATGTAGGTCTTGGTCGGCTGCGAGTCCACCAGACGCTGCTCGGCCAGCTTGACCGCGCGGGGAATGGTGGTCAGGCCTTGCGCGTCCTTGTACACGCCCACGCCCAGGTCGAACTTGTTCGGGTTCGGGTCTTTGGCATAGGCCTGGATCAAGCCCAGGATCGGATCATCCGGTACGCGCTGAATCTGTGAAAAATGCATTTACTTACGGCCCTCGGCGCCTTTGGCCACCTCGTCGGTGCGGGCGGCCATGATGAAGTCGTTGCGGTGCAGCCCTTTGATGGAATGGCTCCACCAGGTCACGGTCACTTTGCCCCATTCGGTCAGAAGACCGGGGTGATGACCTTCGGCCTCGGCAATTTCGCCGACCGCGTTGGTAAACGCCAGCGCAAATTTGAAATTCTTGAAGAGATAGACCTTTTCCAGCTGCATCACGCCATCGCGGACTTCGATGTTCCAGTCCGGAATCTGGCGCAGCAATTCCGGCAATTCGGCTTCGCTGACCTGCGGGGCATCGGCGCGGCAGGCTTCGCAGTGGGCTTGGTTGAGGGCGGTCATATAAAGATGTCCTTTTTCAGGCGGCTGTTGTTTTTTGAGGCTGTGCTTTTTGAGTGTGAGGCTTGGGCTCGAAACGCGGCGCATGCAGGCCCAGCTGTGTCGCGGTCTGGACCATGCCCATGATGTCTTCGTGGGCCAGATCGAACAGACGCTTGAGGTCCGGCAACACGAAATACAGCGGTTGCAGAATGTCGATGCGATACGGCGTGCGCATGGCTTCGATCGGATCGAAAGCCTGATGTGCCGGCGTCGACGACACGCTGTACAGCGTTTCCTTGGGCGACGACAGAATCCCGCCACCGTAAATCTTGCGCCCCTGTGCGGTATCCACCAGCCCGAACTCGATGGTCATCCAGTAGAGACGGGCAAGATACACCCGCTGCTCTTTGCTGGCTGCCAGACCGAGCTTGCCGTAGGTGTGGGTAAATTCTGCAAACCAGGGGTTGGTCAGGAGAGGGCAGTGTCCAAAAACTTCGTGAAAGATGTCGGGCTCTTGCAGGTAGTCCAGTTCTTCGCGGGTGCGAATGAAGGTGGCGACCGGGAATCGCTTGCTGGCCAGCAACTCGAAAAAAGTCTGGAAGGGGATCAGCGCCGGCACCCGCGCGACTTGCCAGCCTGTGGTGGCGTCGAGCACCCGATTGATTTCACCCAGTTGAGGAATGCGGTCATGAGGCAGCTGCAATTGCTCGATGCCGTCGAGGTATTCCTGGCAGGCACGGCCTTCGATCACCTTCAATTGACGGGTGATCAAGGTGTTCCACACCTCGTGCTCGACGTCGGGGTAGTCGATGAAGCCGCTGGCGTCCGGTTCCCGGGCGACGTACTGCGTACCCATGCT
The DNA here is from genome assembly GCA_963528485.1 of uncultured Pseudomonas sp. Classification (GTDB taxonomy): domain Bacteria; phylum Pseudomonadota; class Gammaproteobacteria; order Pseudomonadales; family Pseudomonadaceae; genus Aquipseudomonas. Next base: position 1,876 of record CAURWS010000001.1, read on the forward strand.
GCTCTCCTAAATGGCTTGTTCTTGTGTGGAGCGATGCGTTGCAGGTTCTTCACCCGCTCAGGGCTATAGATAACGGATTTGATGCGCTTTGCAGTGGCTTGGGAGCCGCGCTGAGAGCCGTTGAAAGGAGTAAAACGTAAAGAAAACCTGACAGCTGGGTTCAGGTGGCGCTAAATCTGCATGGCCAAGGGCCGTTTTGCCACTGTGCTGTAACGTATTCTTGACGATAAAATTGCCTCGCTCCAAAAAGTCAGCCTGCTTACAAGAGTCGACCCGCCATGCGTATCAAAGTGCACTGCCAGAACCGCGTCGGCATCCTGCGCGACATCCTCGAATTGCTGGTCGCTTACGGCGTCAACGTGTCAGGCGGGGAGGTGGGCGGCGAGCATGGCGATGCGATTTACCTGCGCTGCCCCAATCTGATCAACCTGCAGTTCCAGGCGTTGGTGCCGAAATTCGAGACGATCCCCGGTGTATTCGGCGTCAAACGTGTGGGATTGATGCCCAGCGAACGTAGGCACATGGAGCTGAACGCCTTGCTGGGGGCGCTGGAGTTTCCGGTGTTGTCCATCGACATGGGCGGCTCCATCGTTGCGGCGAACCGCGCCGCTGCGCAGTTGCTGGGCGTGCGTGTCGATGAGGTGCCCGGCATCCCGCTGTCGCGCTACGCCGAGGATTTCGACCTGCCGCAACTGGTGCGCGCCAACCGCTCACGCATCAACGGCCTGCGGGTGAAGGTCAAGGGCGACATCTTTCTCGCCGACATCGCGCCGCTGCAATCCGAACACGAAGACAGCGAAGCCATGGCGGGCGCGGTGCTGACGCTGCATCGCGCGGATCGGGTCGGCGAGCATATCTATAACGTGCGCAAGCAGGAGCTGCGCGGTTTCGACAGCATCTTCCAGAGCTCGAAGGTAATGGCCGCCGTGGTCCGCGAAGCCCGGCGCATGGCGCCACTGGATGCGCCTCTATTGATAGAAGGGGAAACCGGCACCGGCAAAGAGTTGTTGGCGCGGGCCTGTCATTTGGCGAGCCCGCGCGGGCAGTCGCCGATGATGGCGCTCAACTGCGCTGGGTTGTCCGAATCCATGGCCGAAACCGAGCTGTTCGGCTATGGGCCGGGCGCGTTTGAAGGTGCGCGGGCCGAAGGCAAGCTGGGGCTGCTGGAGCTGACGGCGGGCGGTACGTTATTTCTCGACGGCGTGGCGGAAATGAGCGCGCGGCTTCAGGCGAAACTGCTGCGCTACCTGCAGGAAGGCTGCTTTCGCCGTGTCGGCAGCGATGAAGAGGTGTATCTGGATGTGCGGGTGATCTGCGCGACTCAGGTGGATTTGTCTGAGCTGTGCGCGCGGGGCGAGTTCCGGCAGGACCTGTACCACCGCCTTAACGTGCTGTCGCTGCACATCCCGCCACTGCGCGAATGCCTCGACGGCCTGGAGCCGCTGGTGCAGCACTTCCTCGATCAGGCCAGTCGGCAGATCGGTTGCCCGCTGCCTCGCATCGCGCCCGCCGCCATGGAGCGTCTGGGGCATTATCACTGGCCGGGTAATGTCCGGCAGCTGGAGAACGTATTGTTCCAGGCGGTTTCATTGTGCGAAGGCGGTGTGGTCAAGGCTGAACATATTCGTCTGCCCGATTATGGCGTGCATCAGCCATTGGGAGACTTCTCGCTGGAAGGGGAGTTGGAGACGATTGTCGGGCGATTTGAAAAGGCGGTACTTGAACAACTCTATACGGCGCACTCCAGCAGTCGTTTATTGGGTAAACGCCTGGGTGTGTCGCATACGACCATTGCCAATAAGTTGAAGCAGTATGGAATAAGCCAGGTTCAATAATAATAATGACGCCCCGTACAACCAGGTTGTCGGGGCGATAATCATCCAATAATCAACCGTTACTGCAACCGTTGCCCATGACCAGATATTCCATGACATGGCGCTGGCCTTGCGAGTCTTCGTAGGTCATGTGCTGGGGCACTACGCTGCACACGTCAGGTACTTCGTCCACGGAGATGACCTTGGCGATGTCCAGTGGGGTCGAATAAGTGTAGTGCTCGATACGTTGTTGCTGGCTGGCGACTTTCGCGCCTGATTCTTCTGCCATTGCCATGGCGCTGAAACCACAAAGAGCCATTACAACCACTGCAGCTTTCATTACGTGTTTCCTCTAAGTTGCTTCATCAAGCGTGCCGAACAGGAATTCCGCTCGGCAGGGTGCACAAAACCCTTGTGGGGCTCTGTGTGAAGCCAGTTGTTAAGTATCAAAGTTGCGAGATCGACACGCCGGTGGGGGGCTGTTAGTTGTCAATCGTTTGCCGTGTTGGCGGAACGAATTCTAGGCCCCTGCCCGAAGGTTATATAGAAACCATTTTGATAAAGACTGTTGAGCATTCCGGTAACAATCGCCGAATCGGGCCATTGTGGCCCGTGGGGTCTAGTTCTTTGGTCGTAGTTAGAACATGAATATTTGCCGCAAACCGGGCACTTCAGGGCTTTTCGGCGTTATGCTGAAGGCCGGTAAGACCATCGTCGAATGGCTTTCTGAGCCATCGGCGGATACAAAAGGTCCATACAAAAACAACATTTCCACCGAGGTAAGAAAGATGAGTGCGGCTTCCCTGTACCCCGTCCGCCCTGAAGTGGCAGCAAACACGCTCACTGACGAGGCGACCTACAAGGCCATGTACCAGCAGTCGGTGGTCAACCCCGATGGCTTCTGGCGCGAGCAGGCTCAGCGCCTGGACTGGATCAAGCCTTTCACCACCGTCAAACAGACCTCCTTCGACGACCACCGCGTCGACATCAAGTGGTTCGCCGATGGCACCCTGAACGTTTCCTACAATTGCCTGGACCGCCATCTGGCCGAGCGTGGCGATCAGGTCGCAATCATCTGGGAAGGCGACGACCCTTCCGAAAGCCGCAACATCACCTACCGCGAACTGCACGAAGAAGTCTGCAAGTTCGCCAACGCCCTGCGTGGCCAGGACGTGCACCGCGGTGACGTGGTCACCCTCTATATGCCGATGATTCCTGAAGCCGTGGTCGCCATGCTGGCGTGCGCGCGCATCGGTGCGATTCACTCGGTGGTGTTCGGCGGCTTCTCACCGGAAGCCCTGGCGGGCCGCATCATCGACTGCAAATCGAAAGTCGTGATCACCGCCGACGAGGGCCTGCGTGGCGGCAAGCGCACGGCGCTCAAGGCCAACGTCGACCGCGCCCTGACCAACCCTGAAACCAGCAGCGTACAGAAAGTCATCGTGTGCAAGCGCACCGGTGGCGACATCGAATGGAACCGCCATCGCGACATCTGGTACCACTCGTTGCTGGAAGTGGCATCGTCCACCTGTGCCCCGAAAGAAATGGGCGCCGAAGAGTCGCTGTTCATCCTCTACACCTCCGGTTCCACCGGTAAGCCCAAGGGCGTGCTGCACACCACCGCAGGCTACCTGCTGTATGCCGCGCTGACCCACGAGCGCGTGTTCGACTACAAGCCGGGCGAGGTCTACTGGTGCACCGCCGACGTGGGCTGGGTCACCGGCCACAGCTACATCGTCTACGGCCCGCTGGCCAATGGCGCGACCACGCTGCTGTTCGAAGGCATTCCGAACTACCCGGACATCACCCGCATGTCGAAAATCATCGACAAGCACAAGGTCAATATCCTCTACACCGCGCCGACCGCGATCCGCGCGATGATGGCCGAAGGCACCAAGGCCGTTGAGGGTGCTGACGGTTCGAGCCTGCGCCTGCTGGGTTCGGTGGGCGAGCCGATCAACCCGGAAGCCTGGAACTGGTACTACAACACCGTCGGCAAGCAGAACTGCCCGATCGTCGACACCTGGTGGCAGACCGAAACCGGCGGCGTGCTGATCAGCCCGCTGCCAGGCGCAACGGCGCTCAAGCCGGGCTCGGCGACCAAGCCATTCTTCGGTGTGATTCCGGCCCTTGTGGATAACCTCGGCAACCTGATCGAAGGCGCCGCCGAAGGTAATCTGGTGATCCTTGATTCGTGGCCGGGACAGTCCCGCAGCCTGTACGGCGACCACGACCGTTTCGTCGACACCTACTTCAAGACCTTCCGTGGCATGTACTTCACCGGCGACGGCGCCCGTCGCGACGAAGACGGCTACTACTGGATCACCGGTCGCGTCGACGATGTACTCAACGTCTCCGGCCACCGCATGGGCACCGCCGAGATCGAGAGCGCGATGGTTGCGCACCCGAAAGTCGCCGAAGCCGCTGTGGTGGGCGTGCCGCACGACCTGAAAGGGCAGGGCATCTACGTCTACGTCACCCTCAACGGCGGCGAAGTGCCGGACGAAGCGCTGCGCGTCGAGTTGCGCAACTGGGTGCGTAAAGAGATTGGCCCGATTGCCTCGCCAGACGTCATCCAATGGGCCCCGGGCCTGCCGAAGACCCGTTCCGGCAAGATCATGCGCCGCATCCTGCGCAAGATCGCCACCGGCGAGTACGACGCGCTGGGTGATATCTCGACGCTGGCCGACCCGGGCGTGGTGGCGCACCTGGTCGAGACCCACAAGACCATGAACGTCGCCTGACGCTTTTGGTGGTGAAACGCCCCGTTCGGTGAAAGCCGGGCGGGGCGTCTTGGTTTTAACGCTACTCGCCATGCTTACGGCCGGCCCTGTAGCAGCACGAGCCATTCGAGATATATATCGATTTGTTACCGCAAAAACCCCCGCTTGTAACCTCATGCCCCGATATGAGGCATTTCACCCCGATCCCCCTGCAATTCATCGCCCAGATTTCCCCAACTGACACGCTGGACTTGCCGGATTAGAAGGCTTTGCCAATAATGGGCGCGTTATTTGCTTCGTTGACAGGTTTGCCGTTACAGGCTCAGGCATGAAAGTTCTGGGCTGTCAATCGGGCTGGTCGGCTTTCTCGGTGCTTCTGTAACTAGTTGTCGCATTGAAGAAATATCGACTTACAGCCTGCCGCTAAAATGCCGATCACTCGCCGAAGGCCTGTCGACCCCTGAGACTCGACGGCACCTCGCGTCGCAATTTCAGATATTCCTTCTGCACATTGAGCGTTTCGCTCACTGCCATTTGTCGCGTTATACCGATGGAGTTCCAAGAATGAAAAAGCTCATGCTGCTGGGTGCGCTGGCGCTGTCCGTATTGGCACAGCCTGTGTTCGCCGATGAAAAGCCCCTGAAGATCGGCATCGAGGCGGCGTACCCTCCATTCGCCTCCAAGGCGCCGGATGGCAGCATCGTGGGTTTTGACTACGACATCGGCAACGCCCTGTGCGAAGAGATGAAGGTCAAGTGCGTGTGGGTAGAGCAGGAATTCGACGGCCTGATCCCGGCGCTGAAAGTGCGCAAGATCGACGCCATCCTGTCCTCGATGTCCATCACCGAAGACCGCAAGAAGTCCGTCGACTTCACCAACAAGTACTACAACACCCCGGCCCGTCTGGTCATGAAGCAGGGCACTGTCGTCAGCGACAGCCTGACCGAACTCAAGGGCAAGAACATCGGCGTGCAGCGCGGTTCGATCCACGAGCGTTTCGCCAAGGAAGTCCTGGCTCCGCTGGGCGCCGAAATCAAGCCATACAGCTCGCAGAACGAGATCTACCTGGACATCGGCGCCGGTCGTCTGGACGGCACCGTGGCTGACGCGACCCTGCTGCAGGACGGCTTCCTGAACACCGATTCGGGCAAGGGCTACGCGTTCGTGGGCCCGGCCTTCACCGACGTCAACTACTTCGGCGACGGCGTAGGTATTGCGGTGCGCAAGGGCGACAAGGCCGATCTGGACAAGATCAACGCCGCCATCGCCGCCATCCGTGCCAACGGCAAATACAAGGCGATCCAGGACAAGTACTTCAACTTCGACATCTACGGCAAGTAAGTCGACGTCTGTCCGTAATGGCGCAATCAGCAGGGTCTTCATCCTTCTGATCGCGCCATTTTTCTATCCCGCGCTCGAGGGCCACCCTACATGTTGAAAGGCTACGGAGCCGTCATCCTCGACGGTGCATGGCTGACCCTGCAGCTCGCCCTGTGCTCCATGGCGCTGGCCATCGTGCTCGGTCTGATCGGTGTGTCGCTGCGCCTGTCGCCGGTGCGCTGGCTGGCCTGGCTGGGCGACCTGTACTCCACCGTCATTCGTGGCATCCCGGATCTGGTGCTGATCCTGCTGATCTTCTACGGCGGTCAGGACCTGCTCAACCGCGTCGCGCCGTTGCTCGGGCACGACGACTACATCGACCTGAACCCGCTGATGGCCGGTATCGGCACGCTGGGTTTCATTTTCGGTGCGTATCTTTCTGAAACCTTCCGTGGCGCCTTCATGGCCATTCCCAAGGGGCAGGCCGAAGCCGGCATGGCCTATGGCATGAGCAGCGGTCGCGTGTTTTTCCGCATCCTGGTGCCGCAGATGATTCGTCTGGCGATTCCCGGATTCACCAACAACTGGTTGGTGTTGACCAAGGCCACCGCGCTGATTTCCGTGGTCGGTCTGCAAGACATGATGTTCAAGGCCAAGCAGGCGGCCGACGCCACCCGCGAACCCTTCACCTTTTTCCTCGCAGTCGCGGCCATGTACCTGGTGATCACCAGTGTCTCGCTGCTGGTACTGCGTCACATCGAGAAACGCTACTCGGCCGGCGTAAGGGTGGCAGACCTATGATCTTCGATTACAACGTCGTCTGGGAAAACCTGCCGCTGTACTTCGGCGGTCTGCTGATCACCCTCAAGCTGCTGGCGCTGTCGCTGTTTTTCGGGCTGCTGGCGGCACTGCCGCTGGGGCTGATGCGCGTCTCCAAAGTCGCCTGGGTCAACCTGTTGGCCTGGGGCTACACCTACGTGATTCGCGGCACGCCGATGCTGGTGCAGCTGTTCCTGATCTACTACGGTCTGGCGCAGTTCGAGGTCGTTCGCGAGAGCATCTTCTGGCCGTGGCTGTCCAGCGCGACCTTCTGCGCGTGCCTGGCGTTTGCCATCAACACCAGCGCCTACACCGCTGAAATCATCGCCGGCAGCCTGAAATCCACGCCGCCGGGCGAGATAGAAGCGGCGCGGGCGATGGGCATGTCCAAGGCCAAGATGTACCGCCGCATCCTGCTGCCCTCGGCCCTGCGCCGGGCGCTGCCGCAGTACAGCAACGAAGTGATCATGATGCTGCAGACCACGAGTCTGGCGTCCATCGTCACCCTGATCGACATTACCGGCGCGGCGCGCACGGTCAACGCGCAGTTCTATCTGCCGTTCGAGGCGTACATCACGGCGGGCGTGTTCTACCTGTGCCTGACCTTCATTCTGGTGAAACTGTTCAAGCTGGCCGAGCGCCGCTGGCTCAGTTACCTCGCACCGAGGAAGCACTGATATGCAACGCATCGATCACGATCTGCCCTGGGGCAACCTGGGCACGCAGCGCACCTTGAGCGTGTTCCGTTTCGGTCAGGGCGAGCGCAAGGCCTACATCCAGGCCAGCCTGCACGCGGATGAGCTGCCGGGCATGCGCACCGCGTGGGAATTGAAAAAGCGTCTGACACAGCTCGAAGAGCAGGGCCTGCTCAAAGGCGTCATCGAACTGGTGCCCGTGGCCAACCCGATCGGTCTGGGCCAGTTGCTGCAAGGCAATCATCAGGGTCGCTTCGAATACGGCAGCGGCAAGAATTTCAACCGCGATTTCACCGAATTGAGCGCGCCGGTGGCCGAGTTGCTCGCGGGCAAGCTGGGCGATGACCCTCACGCCAACGTGCGCCTGATTCGCCAGGCCATGGCCGATGTGTTGGACGAACTGCCACCTGCCGGCAGCGAACTGGCAGGCATGCAGCGCGTGCTGCTGAGTCACGCCTGCAACGCTGACATCGTCCTCGATCTGCACTGCGACACCGATGCCGCGCTGCACATGTACGCCTTGCCCCAGCACTGGCCACAATGGCGTTCATTGTCGGCGCACCTGGGCGTCAGCGTTGGTTTGCTGGCTGAAGATTCCGGCGGCAGCTCGTTCGACGAAGCCTGCTCGCTGCCGTGGCTGCGACTGGCCAAGCAGTTTCCTGACGCGCAGATTCCGCTGGCCTGCATGTCGACCACGCTTGAGCTGGGCGGTCAGTCCAACACCGGCAAGGCCGAAGCCTGCGCTTATGCCGAGGGCATTCTGGCGTTCCTCGCCGAACAGGGCCTGATCAGCGGCGACTGGCCGCAACCGGGCCACGAAGCCTGCGAAGGCATGCCCTTCGAAGGCACCGAAATGATCTACGCGCCGCACCCTGGCGTCCTGACCTTCCTTCGCCCGGCGGGTGCCTGGGTCGAGCCCGGCGAGCCGCTGTTCGAGGTGATCGATCCATTGACCGATCGCGCGACCACGATGTGCGCCGGCACCGCCGGGGTGCTGTTCGCCATCGAAAAACTGCGTTACGCCCAGCCGGGTTTCTGGATGGCCAAGGTGGCGGGTCGTACCCCGTTGCGCACAGGCCGCCTGCTCAGTGACTGATTACGTGTGAGAACCGACAACATGAACAAACTGGAAGTCCAGGACCTGCACAAATGCTACGGCAGTCACGAAGTGCTCAAAGGCGTTTCGCTGACCGCCAAGGCGGGCGATGTGATCAGCATCATCGGCTCCAGCGGCTCGGGCAAGAGTACCTTCCTGCGCTGCATCAACCTGCTGGAGCAGCCTAAATCCGGGCGCATTCTGCTCAACAATGAAGAGCTGAAACTGGTCGCCAACAAGGACGGCGGCCTTAAGGCTGCCGACCCCAAACAGCTGCAGCGCATGCGTTCGCGTCTGTCGATGGTGTTTCAGCATTTCAACCTGTGGTCACACATGACCGCGCTGGAAAACATCATCGAGGCGCCGATTCACGTCCTCGGCGTCCCGAAAAAAGAAGCGCTGGAAAAGGCCGAGCACTACCTGAACAAGGTCGGTGTCGCCCATCGCAAGGACGCCTTCCCTGGGCACATGTCCGGTGGCGAGCAGCAGCGCGTGGCGATTGCCCGTGCGCTGGCGATGGAACCTGAGGTCATGCTGTTCGACGAGCCGACCTCGGCGCTGGACCCGGAGCTGGTGGGCGATGTGCTGAAAGTCATGCAGGCGCTGGCTCAGGAAGGCCGCACTATGGTGGTGGTGACCCACGAAATGGGCTTCGCCCGTGAAGTCTCCAACCAATTGATTTTCCTGCATAAAGGGCTGATCGAAGAAAGCGGCGATCCGCGAGAGGTGCTGGTCAACCCGAAATCGGAACGTCTGCAGCAGTTCCTTTCCGGCAGCTTGAAGTAACGATTGGCGCCGCCGCCAACGGTGCGTTTTGTATCAGAACAGTTCATGCTGCGCGTCACCTTGACCGCTGCCATGAACTGAACAAAGCAGATTTATTTCGCACGCTCGTCGTGTGGCCCACAACAGCGACTCGTTTCGGATTGCACGCCATGACTGCCCATCGAATAGGATTTCTCATCTGGCCCGGCACCAAAGCCTTGACCTTGGCGCTGGCGGAGGAAGCCCTGCGTGTCGCTCAGCGTGTGCACCCCGATGTGACGTACGAGTTGTCGTTCATGCACGCCGAACCTGCCGCTGAAGGCGCTGGCTGGCAGTTGCCGGGCGAGCCGTGGGCAGGGCGTCTTGAAGGCTGTCAGAAGCTGTTTCTGCTGGCCGACGAGCCGCCCGCGCCGATGGCGTCTGCGCTGGCCGGTGCGCTCAAACAGCTGGTGCGTGCGGGTTGTGTCATTGGCGGGCTGTCGGCAGGCGTGTATCCGCTGGCACAGTTGGGCCTGCTCGATGGCTATCGCGCGGCGGTGCACTGGCGCTGGCAGGACGATTTCGCCGAGCGCTTCCCTAAGGTGATCGCGACCAGCCATCTGTTCGACTGGGATCGTGATCGGCTGACCGCGTGTGGCGGCATGTCGGTGCTCGACTTGCTGCTGGCGGTTCTGGCCCGTGATCACGGCGCCGAGCTTGCCGGTGCAGTGTCGGAAGAGCTGGTGGTCGAGCGCATTCGCGAAGGTGGCGAGCGTCAGCGCATTCCGCTGCAGAACCGCCTGGGCTCCAGCCATCCAAAGCTGACCCAGGCCGTGCTGTTGATGGAAGCCAACATCGAAGAGCCCCTGACCACCGACGAAATCGCCCAGCATGTGTGCGTGTCCCGACGTCAGCTGGAACGCATCTTCAAGCAATACCTCAATCGCGTGCCGAGCCAGTATTACCTGGAATTGCGCCTGAACAAGGCCCGGCAGATGCTGATGCAGACCAGCAAATCGATCATCCAGATCGGCCTCTCCTGCGGCTTCTCATCCGGCCCGCATTTCTCCAGCGCCTACCGCAACTTCTTCGGCGCGACCCCTCGCGAAGACCGCAACCAGCGTCGCAGCAGCAGTCCGTTTGAACTCTCCTCCGTTCCCGCCGAGCGCGGATAATCAAGCTTCTGCCGAAGGCGTAGGAGTCCGGCTTGCCGAAGATGTGCCGGGAACCGGCAATAAACCCGGCAGATCCGGTGTGCCTGACTCAATCGAGGTGTCCGGTTTTGGTGCCGGTTCCCGGCACATCGCGGGCAAGCCTCGCTCCTACGCCTTCGGCAGAAGCCAGTCACTGCAATCAAATCCACACGACCCTGCTACAACCGCTCGCCAACGTTTAAACTGCGCCTTTCCGACGCTATTTGTCGCATTGCCGAAAGCCTCGGAAAAAGCCGGTTTTGCGCTATAAGAAGTTGTCGCTTGGCGGCAAGGCCGGACTGAAATCAGTCCTTACAATCCTTCCATCGCTCGCCAGTCCCAGGCAGGCGTTCCTCTTCAGGAGACTCCGATGTCCGTTGAGCAAGTACCGGTGCAACGTGCCGATTTCGACCAGGTGATGGTCCCCAACTACGCCCCCGCAGCGTTCATTCCCGTGCGCGGCCAGGGTTCCCGCGTGTGGGATCAGTCGGGTCGCGAACTGGTGGATTTCTCCGGCGGCATCGCGGTCAACGTGCTGGGCCACGCCCATCCGGCGCTGGTCGGCGCGCTGACCGAGCAGGCCAACAAGCTGTGGCATGTCTCCAACGTGTTTACCAACGAGCCTGCACTGCGCCTGGCGAAAAAGCTGGTCGACGCCACGTTCGCTGACCGTGTGTTCTTCTGTAACTCGGGCGCTGAAGCCAACGAGGCCGCCTTCAAGCTGGCCCGTCGCGTGGCCCATGACCTGTACGGCACCGAGAAGTACGAAATCATTGCCGCGTTGAACAGCTTCCACGGTCGTACCCTGTTCACCGTGAGCGTTGGCGGTCAGCCGAAGTACTCCGACGGTTTCGGCCCGAAAATCACTGGCATCACCCACGTGCCGTTCAACGACCTCGACGCACTGAAAGCCGCCGTCAGCGACAAGACCTGCGCTGTGGTGCTGGAGCCGATTCAGGGCGAAGGCGGCGTACTGCCTGCCGAACTGGCCTACCTGCAAGGCGCGCGCAAACTGTGCGATGAGCACAACGCGCTGCTGATCTTCGACGAAGTGCAGAGCGGCATGGGCCGTAGCGGCCACCTATTCGCCTACCAGCATTACGGCGTGACCCCGGACATCCTCTCCAGCGCCAAGAGCATCGGCGGCGGTTTCCCGATGGCGGCCATGCTGACCACCGAAAAACTGGCCAAGCACCTGGCGGTCGGCGTTCACGGCACCACCTACGGCGGCAACCCGCTGGCGTGCGCGGTGGGCGAGGCGGTGATCGACGTGGTCAACACCCCTGAAGTCCTCAAGGGCGTGAAGGCCAAGCACGAGCTGTTCAAGGCGCGCCTGGAAAAGATCGGCCAGCAATACGGTGTGTTCAGCGAAGTGCGCGGCATGGGCCTGTTGATCGGCTGCGTGCTGACCGACGCCTGGAAGGGCAAGGCCAAGGATTTCTTCAACGCCGCCGAGCATGAAGGCGTGATGATCCTGCAAGCTGGCCCGGATGTGGTGCGTTTCGCCCCAAGCCTGGTGATCGAAGAGGCCGACATCAACGAAGGTCTGGATCGTTTCGAACGTGCTGTGGCCAAGCTGACCAAGATGTAAAGCTCACTGTATGACTTGTGGGAGCCGGGGTGCTGGCGGATTCGGCGTGTGATTCACCGACAAGGTATCTCACTCACCGCCTTCGCCAGCACGCCGGCTCCCACAGGATTGACGCAAGACATGGAGCCAGCGTCAGCTCCCCTGATTTTTTTCTTTCCCATGCCGGATTTCACCGGCCTGTTTTTCTCAAGGAGTGACACCATGCTGGTAATGCGCCCTGCGCAAATGGCCGATCTGAGCGAGGTCCAACGACTCGCCGCAGACAGCCCGATTGGTGTCACGTCCCTGCCGGATGACGCTGGCCGTCTGGGTGACAAGATCGCCGCGTCCGAAGCGTCGTTCGCCGCCGAGGTCAGTTTCAATGGCGAGGAAACCTATTTCTTCGTGCTGGAAGACACCGAATCCGGGCGTCTGGTGGGCTGTTCCGGGATCGTCGCGTCTGCCGGCTATTCCGAACCGTTCTACAGCTTTCGTAACGAAACCTTCGTTCACGCCTCTCGCGAACTGAAGATTCACAACAAGATTCACGTACTTTCCCAGTGCCACGACCTGACCGGCAACAGCCTGTTGACCAGCTTCTACGTGCTGCCGGAGCTGGTCGGCACGCTGTGGTCCGAGCTCAACTCCCGCGCCCGTTTGCTGTTCGTGGCAGCGCACCCTGAGCGCTTCGCCGATTCGATCGTCACCGAGATCGTCGGCTACAGCGACGAAAATGGCGACTCGCCATTCTGGGACGCCATCGGTCGCAACTTCTTCGACCTCAACTACGCCGAAGCCGAGCGGATCTGTGGCCTGAAGAGCCGCACGTTCCTCGCCGAGCTGATGCCCCATTACCCGATTTACGTGCCGTTGCTGCCCGACGAGGCGCAGGAGGCCATGGGGCAGGTGCATCCGCGGGCGCAGATCACCTTCGACATCCTGATGCGCGAAGGCTTTGAAACCGATCATTACATCGACATCTTCGACGGCGGCCCGACCCTGCATGCGCGCACCTCGGGCATTCGCTCGATCGCCCAGAGCCGCGTGGTGCCGGTGAAGATCGACCCGGTCGCCAGCGGCGATGCCGTGAAAGGCGGGCGCCCTTATCTGGTTGCCAACAGCCAGTTGCAGGATTACCGCGCGGTGATGCTGGAGCTGGACTGGGTGCCTGGCAAGCCGGTGACCCTGAGCGTCGCGGCCGCAGAAGCGCTGGGCGTCGGTGAAGGCGCCAGCGTGCGCATCGTCGCGGTTTGACAGTTGAGTCATCGGTGACCGCTGTCGGTCGCCGTGTCGCGGGTTTGAGTTGGCCGGTGTCGAAAAACAGAGACCGGCATGAGGAGAAAGCATGATCGTTCGTCCCGTACGCAGCAGTGACCTACCGGCGCTGATCGATTTGGCACGTAGCACAGGCGCAGGCCTGACCACGCTGCCAGCCAATGAAGAGCGTCTGGCGCACCGGGTCGGTTGGGCGGAAAAAACATTCCGTGGCGACGCCGAACGGGGCGACACGGATTACCTGTTCGTCCTCGAAGACGACGACGGTCGCGTGGTCGGCATCTCCGCCATCGCCGGTGCGGTCGGTCTGCGCGAGCCCTGGTACAACTATCGGGTGGGCCTGACGGTCAGCGCGTCTCAGGAGCTGAACATCTATCGCGAGATCCCGACGCTGTTCCTGGCCAACGATCTGACCGGCAACTCGGAGCTGTGCTCGCTGTTCCTGCATGCCGACGCCCGCAATGGCCTCAATGGCCGCCTGCTGTCCAAGGCGCGGATGCTGTTCATTGCCGAATTTCCTGAGTTGTTCGGCGCCAAGATCATCGCTGAAATGCGCGGCATGTCGGACGAGCAGGGTCATTCGCCGTTCTGGGAAAGCCTGGGTCGGCACTTCTTCAAGATGGAATTCAGCCAGGCCGATTACCTGACCGGTGTCGGCAACCGCGCGTTCATCGCCGAACTGATGCCGAAATTCCCGTTGTACAGCTGCTTCCTCTCGGAAGCGGCGCGCAATGTCATCGGACGTGTGCACACCAGCACCGAACCTGCGCTGACCATGCTCAAGGCCGAAGGCTTCAGCTATCAGGGCTACGTCGACATCTTCGATGCCGGCCCTGCCATTGAATGCGAAACCACCAAGATTCGGGCCGTGCGCGACAGCCAGGCGCTGGTGCTGGCGGTCGGCACACCGGGGGATGACGCGACGCCGTTCCTTATCCACAACCGCAAGCGCGAAGACTGTCGCATCACGGCTGCGCCTGCGCGATTCGCCGCCGGGACGCTGGTGGTAGACCCGATGACCGCCAAGCGCCTGCGCCTCACGGCAGGCGATCAGGTGCGCGCGGTGCCGCTGTCTCCGGCTCGGGAGGGTGTGTAATGAGCACGTTATATATCGCAGGCGCCTGGCAGGCCGGGCAGGGCGAAGCGTTTGAATCGCTGAACCCGGTCTCGCAACAGGTGATCTGGAAGGGCCAGGGCGCCAGTGCCGAACAGGTCGACGCAGCCGTGAACGCTGCTCGTCAGGCCTTTGCGGCCTGGGCGACGCGCACGCTGGAAGAGCGCATCGTGGTGCTGGAAGCCTTCGCCGCCACGCTGAAAAGCCGTGCCGACGACATCGCCCGCTGCATCGGTGAGGAAACCGGCAAGCCGCTCTGGGAATCGGCGACAGAGGTGACCAGCATGGTCAACAAGGTCGCGATTTCGATCCAGAGCTATCGCGAACGCACCGGCCAGAAGAGCGGCCCGCTGGGTGACGCCACCGCCGTGTTGCGTCATAAACCCCATGGCGTGGTCGCTGTGTTCGGGCCGTATAACTTCCCGGGGCATTTGCCGAACGGGCACATCGTTCCGGCGCTGCTGGCGGGCAATGCGGTGGTGTTCAAGCCCAGCGAGCTGACGCCGAAAGTCGCCGAGCTGACCGTGCAGTGCTGGATCGACGCCGGTCTGCCGGCTGGTGTGTTGAATCTGGTGCAAGGCGCGCGGGAAACCGGCATCGCCCTGGCGGCCAATGCTGGGATCGACGGGCTGTTCTTTACCGGCTCCAGCCGCACGGGCAACTCGCTGCATCAGCAGTTCGCCGGTCGTCCGGACAAGATCCTTGCCCTGGAAATGGGCGGCAACAACCCACTGGTGGTGGATCAGGTCGCCGACGTCGATGCGGCGGTGTACACCGTCATTCAGTCCGCGTTCATCTCTGCAGGCCAGCGCTGCACCTGTGCGCGTCGTCTGCTGGTGCCGCAAGGCGCGTGGGGCGATGCTTTCCTGACGCGTCTGGTCGAGGTGAGCAAGACCATCGAAGTGGGCGCGTTCGATCAGCAACCCGCGCCTTTCATGGGCTCTGTGATTTCCCTGCGGGCGGCGCAGGCGCTGGTCGATGCGCAGGAACACCTGCTGGCCAATGGCGCGGTGGCGTTGCTGGAAATGACCCAGCCTGATACGAATTCGGCATTGCTGACCCCTGGCATTCTTGACGTCAGCGACGTGAACGATCGCCCCGACGAAGAGCTGTTCGGGCCACTGCTGCAAGTGATTCGCTACGTGGATTTCGACGGCGCCATCACTGAGGCCAATGCCACCCAGTACGGCCTGGCGGCGGGCTTGCTGTCGGATTCGCAGGAACGTTATCAGCAGTTCTGGCTGCAAAGCCGGGCGGGCATCGTCAACTGGAACAAGCAACTGACGGGCGCCGCGAGCACCGCGCCGTTCGGTGGAGTGGGGGCCTCGGGCAACCATCGCGCCAGCGCCTATTACGCAGCGGACTACTGCGCGTACCCGGTGGCGTCGCTGGAGAGCGGGACGCTGGTGCTGCCTGCGAGCCTGACGCCTGGAATCCGGCTGAACTGACCGGGCTTGCGCTTGATCTGTGGGAGCCGGCTGGCTGGCGAAAGCGGAGTGTCATTCAACACATCTGTGTCTGATACCACCCCTTCGCCAGCAAGCCGGCTCCCACAATGATCGCGGTGTAACTGACATTGATGTTTATAAAAACAGATCCACGGAGCCTCACCGATGAAATCCTGTGAAGTCAACTTTGACGGTCTAGTGGGGCCGACCCATAACTACGGCGGGCTGTCCTACGGCAACGTCGCGTCCCAGAGCAATTGCCAGCAGTCTTCCAACCCGCGTGAGGCGGCGTTGCAGGGCCTGGCGAAGATGAAGGCGCTGATGGACATGGGTTTCACCCAGGGCGTGCTGGCGCCGCAGGAGCGCCCAGACATCGCCGGGTTGCGCAAACTGGGCTTCAGTGGCTCCGATGCACAGGTCATCGAGCGTGCGGCCAAAACGTCCATGCCGCTGCTGGTGGCCAGTTGCTCGGCGTCGAGCATGTGGGTGGCCAACGCCGCGACGGTCAGCCCGAGCGCCGACACTGCCGACGGCCGCGTGCATTTCACTGCCGCCAACCTCAACTGCAAATACCACCGCAGCATCGAGCACCCGACCACCAGCCGCGTGCTCGGGGCGATGTTCGCCAATCAGCAGCACTTTGCCCATCACGCGGCCCTGCCTGCCGTCGCCCAGTTCGGCGATGAGGGCGCAGCCAACCACACGCGTTTCTGCCGCAGCTACGGCGAGGCGGGCGTGGAGTTTTTCGTGTTTGGTCGTGCCGCGTTCGACAATCGTTTCCCGGCGCCGCAGAAGTACCCGGCGCGCCAGACCCTCGAAGCCTCGCAGGCCGTCGCGCGCCTGCACGGCCTGAGCGATGAAGGGGTGGTCTACGCCCAGCAGAACCCGGCGGTGATCGATCAGGGCGTGTTCCACAACGACGTGATCGCGGTCGGCAACGGCGAGGTGCTGTTCTACCACGAGGACGCCTTCCTCAATACCGAGCACATGCTCAGCGAGCTGCACGACAAGCTCATTCAACGCGGCGGCCGCTTCCAGGCCATCTGCGTGCCGCGCACTGAAGTGGCGGTCGAGGATGCCGTGCGCTCCTATCTGTTCAACAGCCAGTTGCTGTCGCGCCCGGATGGGTCGATGCTGCTGATCGTGCCGGAAGAGTGCCGCAGCAACGAGCGCGTGTGGCATTACCTGCAACGCCTGATCGCCGATGACAGCCTGATCCGCGAGGTGAAAGTCTTCGACCTCAAGCAAAGCATGCAGAATGGCGGCGGACCGGCCTGCCTGCGTCTGCGCGTGGCGCTGAATGAAACGGAACTGGCGGCGGTCAACCCAGGGGTTATCATGACCGCGCCGTTGTACGACACGCTGACCCAGTGGGTGGACAAGCATTACCGAGATCGCCTGAGCGAAAGCGACCTGGCCGATCCGCAACTGCTCACCGAATGCCGTACGGCGCTGGATGAACTGACGCAGCACCTGAAGCTGGGCGCGGTCTATCCTTTCCAAATCAATTGATCCACCTGTGACATCACGCCTGAGCCTCACTCGGCGTCAGGCCGTGATGTCGTTGCGTTTACAGAGAGAATGTTATGACCGACGCCCTGCGTTTGATCCTTGAAGACACCGACGGCACCCAGCTGGAAACCTCCTGCACGCGTTTTGCCGTGATCTGGCAGGGCAAAGAAGTCTGGATTCAGCAGGACGGCCGTGGCCAGTTGCTGATCGGCGTGGACGTCGAAGAAGGCGACAGCGAATACGCCAACCTGCTGCTGCGCCCGATGGCCACCAACCTGGTCAGCCTGCAGCTGGAAATGGAAGCGGCCGAGGTTGATGACGAAGATGACGGTCACGTGCACGGCCCAGATTGTAACCACGACTAAGCCCCCAGGAATTCAGCCATGCTCGCCCTCGGCAAACTGCTTGAACTGACCCTGGCGGGTCGTGAACCCGCAGAAAAGACTCAACTGACCGTCGAAGGCGTGCGCATGCGCTGGCTGGCCGAGGGGGCGCTGGAAGTCCGCCCTCCCGAAGCGAAGGACAATGGCACCGACCTGCTGCTGTCCGCAGGTATCCATGGCAATGAAACCGCGCCGATCGAGCTGCTCGACGAGCTGATTCACGCCATCGCCCGAGGTGAGCTCAAGCCTCGGGCGCGCATTCTGTTCCTGTTCGGCAACCCCGAAGCGATGCGTCGCGGCGAGCGTTACATCGAGCAGGACGTTAACCGGCTGTTCAACGGCCGTCATGAACAAGCCGAAGGCAGCGAAGCGTTGCGCGCCTGCGAGCTGGAGCGTCTGGCTGCGAGCTTCTTCAGCCTGCCTGATCGTTATCGTCTGCATTACGACCTGCACACCGCCATTCGCGGCTCGAGGATCGAACAGTTCGCGCTCTACCCCTGGAAAGAGGGGCGCGCGCACTCCCGTCGCGAACTGGTGCGCCTGCACAAGGCCGGGATTGAAGCGGTGCTGCTGCAGAACAAACCCTCAATCGTGTTCAGCGCCTACACCTACGACAAGCTGGGCGCCGAGGCTTTCACTCTGGAACTGGGTAAAGCACGGCCGTTCGGGCAGAACCATCAGGTCAATCTGGCGCCGCTGAAAACCACTTTGGAACACCTGATTCGGGGCAACGAGCCGCTGGTGGGCGATCAGATCGACGGCCTGAAGCTGTTCAGCGTTGCGCGGGAAATCATCAAGCACAGCGATGCCTTCCGCCTGCACCTGCCTGCGGACATCGAGAATTTCACCAAGCTGGACAAAGGGTTCGTGCTGGCCGAGGACCTGGCCGATTCACGCTGGGTGGTGGAGGAGGAGGGCGCTCGCATCATCTTCCCGAACCCGAAGGTCAAGAACGGGCTGCGCGCGGGGATTCTGATCGTACCGACGACGGATGAGCAGTTGGCCTGATTGGCACCTGAGGCTGGCCCCGATCAATTGTGGGAGCCGGCTTGCTGGCGAATGCGGTCGATCTGTGACAAGGATGTCGCCTGATACAACGCATTCGTCCGATCGCGGCCCGCAGCAAGCCGGCTCCCACAGTGGTTTTGCGTTCCACCGTGAGAGCGGTGTCAGATCAACCCGCCGCTTTCTGCGACTCACCCAGACGACGCACTGCACGCAGCTTGCTCAGGGTGTCTGCGCAGGTCTTCGCCGCTTCCTGGCCCTTGTGCACGAAGTGGTTGAAGAAGTAGTTGTGGTGCTCTTCACCGGCATGGAAGTGGTGAGGGGTCAAGACCACCGAGAACACTGGCACTTCGGTTTCCAGCTGAACCTGCATCAGCGCGCTGATCACCGATTGCGCGACGAATTCGTGACGATAGATCCCGCCATCGACCACCAGGCCCGCCGCCACGACGCCGCCGTAGCGACCGCTTTTGGCCAGCAGTTTGGCGTGCAGGGGGATTTCAAAGGCGCCGCCGACTTCGAAGAAGTCGATATCGCTCTCGGCATAGCCGTGGTTGGCCATTTCAGCGACAAAGCCTTTACGCGCCTGATCGACGATATCTTTGTGCCAGCAGGCTTGAATGAAAGCGATGCGCTCGTGAGCGTGGATAGCGGTGGGTTGCATGTGTTCTGACTCCTGTTTAATTAAAAAACAGGGCGTTTTGGATCGAAGGGGATGCCAGGGTACGGGTCGTCAGCAGTCCGGGCAAAATGCTCACGTGACAATGCTGCGAGACGATCCTGTGGTGCCAATCCCGTTCTCTCTTCATCCGGACTATGACCGTCGGCTCTGGAATCACACCAGATCTGCTGACCTCGCAACGCGAGCGCTCGCGGGCTAGACGTCTTGCACGCCATTACCGCCGGTGGGGAATCGCACCCCGCCCTGAGAACGTTGCCGACGGCAAAGGTCGTCGGCGTGCAGTTTGTAACACAGATTTTCAGAATGTGCATGGAGCCTTTTTGATGGTTTTCATCAGCTTTTCTTATAAGCACATCTTGGCATTGCGACGCCCAGCCTTGATTATCGAAGGTTCTGGCCTCAAGACTGAGGTCTGAACCATTGATCAGGGAGCTTCATCGTGACGGTTATCGATCTGCGCAGTGACACAGTGACCCAACCCACCGCCGGCATGCGCGACGCCATGGCCCGCGCGCCACTGGGCGACGACGTGTATGGCGAGGACCCGACGGTCAATAAACTGGAGTCGTGGCTGGCGCAGCGTCTGGGTTTCGCAGCGGCGCTGTTCGTTCCTACCGGCACCATGAGCAACCTGCTGGGCCTGATGGCGCACTGCGAGCGCGGCGATGAATACATCGTCGGTCAGCAGGCGCACACCTACAAATACGAAGGCGGCGGCGCAGCGGTGCTGGGTTCGATCCAGCCACAGCCCCTGGAGAACCAGGCTGACGGCTCGCTGGACCTGAATCAGGTGGCCAGCGCGATCAAGGCCGACGACTTTCACTTCGCCCGCACCCGCATCCTGGCGCTGGAAAACACCATGCAGGGCAAGGTGCTGTCCCAGGATTACCTGGCAGCCGCCCGCAAGCTGACCCGCGAGAAGGGCCTCGGTCTGCATCTGGACGGCGCGCGCCTGTACAACGCCTCGGTCAAGCTGGGCGTCGATGCCCGTGAAATCACTCAGTACTTCGATTCGGTGTCGGTCTGCCTGTCCAAAGGCCTGGGCGCGCCGGTGGGTTCGGTACTCTGTGGGTCGAACGCGTTCATCGCCAGGGCGCGCCGTCTGCGCAAGATGGTCGGCGGCGGCATGCGTCAGTCGGGTTTGCTGGCAGCGGCAGGGCTGTACGCGCTGGAGCACCAGGTCGAGCGTCTCGCTGATGACCACGCCAACGCTGCGTTTCTGGGCAC
>CAURWS010000002.1:0-21768 GCA_963528485.1 uncultured Pseudomonas sp.
CGTTGTTGTCCAGCATCAGACCACCGAGCACGGCCTGTTCGGCCTCGATGGAATGCGGCGGCACCTTCAGGGCAGCGGTTTGCAGATCGTATTGCTCGGGAGCGGAAATATCGTTCATGGCCACACGGAATCAGGAGTCAGGAATGAGGGATCAGGAGTTGATCAACAATACCTAGAAATGACAAAGGGCACGACCTGTTAAACAGGAACGCGCCCTTTGATGACCGACTGACGAACAGGTCGCCAGCCAGTCGGACTTCAGCACCAAGGCGCCGAAATCAAGCAGCTTACGCAGCCACCACGACAACGCGGACGGTCGCTTCAACGTCGCTGTGCAGGTGCACGGCAACGTCGTACTCGCCGACGTTACGGATGGTGCCGTTCGGCAGACGAACTTCAGCTTTGGCCACTTCAACGCCAGAGGCGGTCAGTGCGTCAGCGATGTCGTGAGTACCGATCGAACCGAACAGCTTGCCTTCGTCACCGGCGGTGGCAGTGATGGTCACTTCCAGTTCGCCCAGTTGAGCAGCGCGAGCTTCAGCCGAAGCTTTCTTCTCGGCAGCTGCTTTTTCCAGCTCGGCACGACGCTCTTCGAAAGCAGCCAGGTTGGCAGCGGTCGCAGTGGTGGCTTTGCCGAAAGGCAGCAGGTAGTTACGGCCGTAACCAGCCTTAACGTTTACTTTGTCGCCCAGGTTGCCCAGGTTGGCGATTTTTTCCAGCAGGATCAGTTCCATTTGGTAATAACCTCTTAACTTTAACCTTCACCGTTCGCAGAACCGTCATCGGCATCTTTCGATGCCATGCGGCCGCGAAAATCAATCAGGCTGTCGACAATGGCAAACACCACCAGCAACGGATAAATCAGCTGCATGAACAGCACCAACGTGACGTACAACCCCACCACCCAGAACCGTGTCAGGTGCTTTGCAGCGACCAGACCGTGAATCAGAGCCAGCCCCGCGAACACCAGCGGCACGCTGCACAAAGGTGTCAACATCGCCAGCTGCGGGCCGAAATTCGGCGCAACCAACATGCACACCAGCAGCACCAGCATCGGTGCCCGCGGGAGCCTCAGGCTGCGAAATTCGCGCCCGAAACCGCCCGGGTTATACAACAACGCCTGCCAGTACCGCCCAAGGATCAGGCATACCACGCTGACGATCTGCAACACCGCTGCAATCAGGCCGTTAAGGACCGGTGTAATCAGTGCTCCCAGACGCGCTCGCTCTTCTACCGACATCTGTTGGTAGACATCACCGAAGACGTGGGGGAGGAGTTTCTGCAACTCCCCCGCCATGGCTTCGATGGGCTCGCGGAAAACCGCCCCCAGGATCACGCCATACAACAATCCAAGTCCCACGCTGACCAGCAGCACGCGGACCCAGGACTCGCTGGCGCGCAACAGCGCTGCCAACCCCCATGACCCCAGCAACACCATCAGGGTGCGAGGATCACCGAAATACCACCAGGCAAAAGCTGGTAGCAGAGCCCAGGCGAGGACGCCTGTGGCGTCGCTCAACCCGCGCCGCAGGAGCACAAGGCAACCTGCAGCAGCACTCAACCAGAACAACAGCGGCAATGCCGCACATCCAGCCACTACCAGAGTGGCCTGCACGCGACCGCGCATGATGAAGTCAGCCATGGCGCGCATGCGATCTATCCCTTACTGCGTTTGTCGACTAAACCTGGTCTCAGCGGCCGTGGCTGTCGGTGTAGGCCAGCAGGGCCAGGAAGCGGGCGCGCTTGATAGCGGTAGCCAGCTGACGCTGATAACGAGCTTTGGTACCAGTAATGCGGCTAGGAACGATCTTGCCGGTTTCAGATACGTAGGCTTTCAGGGTGTTGAGATCTTTGTAGTCGATCTCTTTAACGTTTTCTGCGGTGAAACGGCAGAACTTACGACGACGGAAGAAACGTGCCATGTAATTGGCTCCTTAAAAGGTCCGTGGATTACTCGTCAGCGTTATCGCTGTTGTCGCTGTCATCACTGTCAACGCCTTCGGCGTCGGAGTGCTCAGGACGGTCGCGACGCTCACGGCGCTCACTGCGGTTTTCTTCAGCCTTGAGCATCTCGGACTGGCCAGTAACGGCTTCGTCGCGACGGATGACCAGGTTACGGATCACGGCATCGTTGTAACGGAAGTTGTCTTCCAGCTCGGCCAGGGCCTTGCCAGTGCACTCAACGTTCAGCATCACGTAGTGAGCCTTGTGAACATTGTTGATTGCGTAGGCCAGTTGACGACGGCCCCAGTCTTCCAGACGGTGGATCTTGCCGCCGTCTTCTTCGATCAGCTTGGTGTAACGCTCAACCATGCCGCCGACTTGCTCGCTCTGGTCCGGGTGAACCAGAAAGATGATTTCGTAATGACGCATGAATGCTCCTTACGGGTTGTAGCCTGCCGCCAGGGCGGTCAGACAAGGAGTGAAAAACACTGGTTTATCTTGCACAGGAACAGGCACATCGGCGCCTGCCATGACAGCAAGGGGCGCAATTGTAGAGAAGGGCCGGGAACGGCGCAAGGCAATTGGTGAATATTTGAACAGCGCGGCGAGGATAACCGATGCATGACGGATCATGACCTGCGTGACTGCCAGAAGCCCTCATTCGACCAACGCGACTCGTGGGCGTAGTGGTAGCGCAGTTGGCGCACGTAGCAATCGCGCACATTCTGAAGCGTGGCCGTATACGTGCCGACAGCGTCAGCGTGCCCCATTATCGCCTGCTGTACTGCCTGGGCTCCACGCAGGCCGGTGTAAAGCGCATTGAAGACGCCCTGAGACGAGAGCGGATCGAACGCCAGGGCAGCGTCGCCTACCGCCAGCCAGCGCTCCCCCGCCCAACACTGCAGCTGGCTGCCACTGGCGTCACAGGCCTGAGGCGACTCCCACTGGCCGTGCTCGCACAGCTTTCGCAGATGCAGAGTGGCGCTAAGCGCCTCCAGCCAGGCGTGTCGATTGCCCGCCAAGGCGCGCGCCTCGGCTGCACCGGTATGAAAGGCTGCAATGCGTCGACCATCGGGCAGTTGTGCGCTGTACCACCAGCCATTGCGCACTGACTCGACCAAGGTGTGCCGCCCGCAGCCCCAGGCGTCTGCCCAGGCATGCACGGCAATCAAGTCCTGATCCCTGATGCGCGGTATCCCAAGGCGCCGGCCCAGTACCGAGGCACGCCCGCTCGCATCGATCAGCCAGCGGGCGGTCAGTTCATGACGGCGAAGCCCAAGTTTCCATCCGCTGGGACAGCAATCGATCTGCCCGACCCGCTCACGCTGCCAATGCACGCCAGCGGCGCATGCGGCCTGGCGCAAACACTGATCAAACCGGCCCCGATCCAGAAGCCAGCCACAGCCGTGGGGATCATGAATGGCGTCACGGGTTTGCAGCCGATCGCTCCCCCAAGCCGACTGGCTACCGACACAGAGCTGGGGCCGACTCAGCTCCAGCCATGGCAGCAGGCCCATGTCGCGCAAGAGCGGGTGAGCGGCCGCTGCCAGGTTTTCACCCACCTTGGGGCCACCGCGCGGCTCATCGACCAGCGCGACCTTCAATCCTGAGAGAGCCAGCACTCGCGAAGCGACGGCCCCTGAGGGCCCGCCGCCTATCACTGCCACGTCAAACTCGGTCACCGCCCAAGTATCCGGCGAAATTCCTCGTACTGCTCGGCACTGTCCCATCCCGCCAACGCCAGCAGATCGTTATCCTCGGCCAGCGCAAGGCTTTCCGGAACCGGAACCCGGCCTTTCGGCGCTTGGGCACGCTCGATTTCCACCTGCATGGTGCTTGGGAAGTCAGGATCGTTTTCGATACCAGGACGCGTCTCGACCACCCCCAGAACTCCGGTATCGGACACCAGCTGCATAACTTGCTCAACAAAGCCACCGGTGACTTGGCGCCCCCATCGTGGCCGCTGGTTGAAATGCGCCAGACGCTGATCCCGGCCAAGCTCTTTGTCGATCACGGCCAGATAATCGTTTTCGCTCAACACCTGATTGGGCACTTGTGCTGGCCAAAAGGACGGCAGATAGGGGTCGTAGTCGACGTCGTATCCCGAGCGACAGCCAATCGTGTCCAGCTGCCAGGGAAGCGCCATCCAGCGACTCAGGCCGCCCGCAGGCTGTTCATGCAGCGGGCCTGACGGGCCAAGCGCCCGAGGCTGATCGAGAAACGAACCGTAGTCTGGCAGAGGCTGATCGGCAGGCGCCTCTCTGATGCGAAACGGCGCTCGATAAATAGATGCGTGACGCATGGGCCAACTCAGTTCAATACCCGGGTGGAAAGCATCGGCGACGCAAAAATGCAGGGCTGCCTTGTCGAGCATCGCCGGTTGCTGCGCGACAGGCACTTTCTCGATCGAACTGACGGGAACGGCATCGGGTTTCCAGTCATCAACGAACTCACCCGCCACCCAACGGCTTAGCAACTCACTGCGGACCGGGGAAGGCGCCAGATGATTCCCCGCCATCTCGTGCTCCCCGCCGAAAGTGTCACCGTATAGCCAAGGCCAGGTTCGCGGCTCATGAACGTTGTTTAGCGCCGCACGGAAAGCGTTGAACACGGTACGGCGCAGCTGGGCATGGGTTTGTCCGTTACTCGCCAATCTGGCAATCAGCCGGGGATTGCTGAAATCCATCGGCGCGCCATGACCGAACAGGCTTGCAAAGCCTTTATTGACCCACTGCAAACCGCTCAAACGCTGAAGGATCGGCAAGATGTCGCCCGTGAAGGAAACCCGCTGCACAGGCTGCAACCATCCACACTCGGTGTAGGTGTCAACGAGCAAGTCGTACAGCGTGCGCCATCCCACCACATGAGGGGCGAAACTGGGTTGCGCGGCCACCACCCAGGCAGACTCGACCGGCAGGCTTCTGCCCTCGATACGCACCGTCGCCGAGACGGGCCCATCGGAGGTATCGTCGAACCATTCGGTCGCATTGGGGAAACCCAGAGGCTCATCAGGGTCGTAGACAGGCTTGCCCGAGGGAGACTTCGATTCTGCAAAACCACCCAGAACCAGCAACCGCCCTCGCTCATCGGTGCGCAGCTCACCGAGCGGCACCTTGACCCCCATGAACCCGGCACTGTCGAACCGGTAAGGCGCACCCTCACTGTTTTTACCACTGATCACTCGGGGGCCCGGATCGATGGCCAGCGCCTTTCGTGCTTCCCCGGTGACATGGGCATTGCGTAGCGGGACCTCGACCTCCCTGGCGTCCGGGATGTCCATTGCCTTGTCGAACTTGAACCATTGCGCCTTGCGATTGGCCAGATGCACGCGCCACTCGATTTGCGCGTGTTCTGCTGTCAGCTCGCCTACAACCTGGCCATCGGCGTCAAAGCCATAGATTCGAAAACGGGCGGCCTGACGCTTTAAAGCCCCTGAGGCGTCGCGGTACTTATCCGGGGAATGGGAATCGATTTCAACCGTTTCCGGCCCGATAAAAAAGCCGTTCGGCTCTCGACTATTCCCCAAGCGAGCGATTCCTATTCCGGGGTGAATCGCCGCACGCACGACCTTACTTAAGTCGGGCTTTGACAAACCCGCCCGCAAAACAGCGTCATCCATGTCATTCATCCTTAAATTCAATGTTTGATAGTTTCAGCGTTAGTTACTCAAGCGTTCCAGGCCGAGAAACTTGCGGCTCACCCGATACTTGCCCGTTATAATTTCGACGCACATTGGCAGATGACTGGTAAACCACTTTACGCGCCTGCGCAATACTGCCTACAGGCTCATGGGCCTCGAGCGTACGCCATGGATTGAAAGCGAGTGTTTCTCCGTACTCGGTCTGGCTGCGTGCGTCGATATCCTGCAACGGCAGCGTCAATGTGGCGACATGAACCGGCGGCATGGCTTTCTCGTCCCACAACGCCATTGCGTCATCCACAGGCGCAGGCCCCGGGCCAGTCCAGCGCTGAACCATGAAGTGGAAACGCGCCTGCCCGGCGGCCATTCGCTGGCGCATCTCCTTTCTCAGGTAGCCGTGATCTGCAAAATCAGGCGCAACCGTTGCGGGAGGATGCTGAGGGACGATTTTGTACTTGCAGTAGCCGCCTCCCCCCAAGCGGTACGGAACAACGCTCCACAACGGAGTATCAAGCACGCTTGGAACTGCCTTGGCCATATCACGCAGCACCTGCGCGGTGTCCGGATGGCTTTGGGTCCAGGCATCGAAGTCCTGGAAGGCATCACACATGTCCCGCGCGGTCTTTACAAAGAACACCGGATGATTCTGCAGCAGAAAATCCATCGTGGGAGCGTGTTCATCTGGAGACAAGGCTTTGAGCCCAGGCACGTCAAACAGCTTGATACCTACCCCGACCGTTGCTTCGAAATCCGGAACCTCATCAGGAACGTCGCACGAGTATCGAACCCATGCCGGATAAGTCCCGGCCTTGGCAAAGAGACCGACCTGCAAAGCTTGAGGGATATTGTCGAGCACCTCGAAGCACCCATGGGCTACGCCGTTTAGACGAAGGAACACCGGGCGCCGAACAGGACATTGCCCTTGGCGAATTCTTCGCTTCTGGGTACGTTCGACGAACAGGTCTTCCAGACAGGCAATGGCTGCGGGATCAGAGGTTACTTCATCTAACGTATTATTTTCTGTAGAGCGTGTGTTCACAGTGAGCATCCTTTTTTCACCGGTTCAAGATCGTAAACAAGCGAAAACTTGAAGTACGAAGTGTCTTATAAACACCCCAACTGACGAGCACAAGCCACAACTTAAAACAGAGACAAGTCCTACGTTACACGTAGAACTAACGGCCACCGAAATAGCATTCGCACGGAAAACAGCCACAGACTAAGTGACCAAACACTACACGACTTGAACAATCAGACTATTTACTTAAAAAAATGGCCTCTATTCAAGAGGCCATCTTTGCTACAGCATCACTGCATTCACTGTTTCGAAGCGGCCTTCACACTGCGCTGACGCATGGCTTCGAACAGGCACACGCCCGTCGCGACAGACACGTTGAGACTGCTAACGCTACCGGCCATCGGCAGGCGCACCAGATAATCGCAATGCTCGCGGGTCAGGCGGCGCATGCCTTTGCCTTCGGCACCCATGATCAGGATGGTCGGACCGGTCAGGTCCTGCTGATACAGTTCCTGCTCGGCTTCGCCGGCGGTACCGACAACCCAGAGGCCGCGCTGCTGGAGTTTCTCCAGGGTGCGGGCCAGGTTGGTGACGGCAACGAGCGGAATCACTTCCGCCGCGCCGCAGGCGACTTTTCGTACAGTCGGCGTCAACGTTGCGGACTTGTCTTTCGGCACGATCACAGCCAGCGCACCTGCGGCGTCCGCGGTACGCAGGCAAGCGCCCAGGTTGTGCGGGTCGGTCACGCCGTCGAGCACCAGAATCAGTGGCGCGACTTCGGTGCGGTCGAGCAACTCGTCGAGCATCGCCTCGCCCCAGACCTGGCTCGGGCTCACGTCCGCGACAACGCCCTGGTGCACGCCTTCAACCCAGGCGTCCATCTCGCGACGCTCAGCCTGACCGACCTGCACGCGATTCTGCGCCGCCAGATCGATCAGCACCTGCACGCGCGGGTCGCTGCGCCCTTCAGCCAGCCAGATCTGCTTGACCCGCTTTGGGTGGTGACGCAACAGCGCTTCTACAGCATGAACGCCGTAGATTTTTTCCAACTGACTCATGACGTAGCCTTAGGTTTACGTGATCCACCGCTTTTGGGCGCCGACTTCGATGGCCCCTTGCGATGTTTGCTTGGCTTGGATGCGGAATCACCCTTGCCAGCGGCTGGCTTGCCACCACTCTTGGCTTCAGCCAGGAGGTTCTTTTTCATCTCGCGGCTTTTGCGAACTTCGGCGTTTTTGGCCGCAGCGTCGCTGGCGCGGTAAGCCTCAGGCTCCTTGGCAGCACGACGACTTGGCTTGGAGAGGGTGGTTTTTTCCTTCTCTTTGGCAGCTTTTTGCACCGGAGCTGCCGCTGGTGCGGGCTCGGCTGCCTTGCGCTTGCGACCGGTCGGCATTGCTGCCGCAGCCTTTTCCGACATTTCGAAGTCGATCTTGCGCTCATCGAGATCGACACGCATCACGCGCACTTCCACGGTATCGCCCAAGCGGAAGCTGCGACCAGTACGCTCGCCCGCCAGACGGTGGTGGACCGGGTCGAAATGGTAGTAGTCGCCGGGCAGCGCGGTCACGTGGACCAGGCCTTCGACGTAAATATCGGTCAGCTCGACGAACAAGCCGAAACCGGTCACCGCAGTAATCACGCCCGGGAAGGACTCGCCTACGCGATCCTTCATAAACTCGCACTTGAGCCAGTTGACCACATCGCGCGTGGCCTCGTCGGCACGGCGCTCGCTCATCGAGCACTGCTCGCCCAATTGCTCCAGCGCTGGCTCGTCATACGGGTAGATGCGCGCTTTCGGAATGGCGGCGCCACCGGCACGACGCACGTGCGGGGTGTCTTGCTTGGAGCAGATCACACTGCGAATGGCGCGATGGGTCAGCAAGTCCGGGTAGCGGCGAATCGGCGAAGTGAAGTGCGTGTACGCCTCGTAATTCAGGCCGAAGTGGCCGTTGTTGTCGGAGGTGTATACCGCCTGGCTCAACGAACGCAGCATCACGGTCTGGATCAGGTGGAAGTCCGGGCGATCCTTGATCGACTCCAGCAGCGCCTGATAGTCCTTCGGCGACGGACCGTCCTTGCCCTTATGCAGGGACAGACCCAGCTCACCGAGGAAGGCTCGCAGTTTTTCCAGACGCTCCGGCGGCGGGCCGTCGTGAACCCGGTACAACGCAGGGATCTCGTGCTTTTTGAGGAATTCGGCGGTGGCCACGTTGGCGGCCAGCATGCACTCTTCGATCAGCTTGTGAGCATCGTTGCGCGTGGTCGGGCGGATTTCCGCGATCTTGCGCTCGTTGCCAAAGATGATGCGGGTTTCCTGAGTTTCGAAATCGATGGCACCGCGCGTGTGGCGGGCGGCCAGCAGGACCTTGTATAGCGCATAGAGCTGCTTGAGGTCCGGCACGACTTCGCTGTACTCACCACGAAGCTGGCGGGCTTCGGTGGTTTTCGGGTGTTCCAGAATCGAGCTGACCTTGTTGTAGGTCAGGCGCGCATGGGAGTGGATCACCGCTTCGTAGAAGACGTAATCGGTCATTTCGCCGGTCTTGGAGATGGTCATCTCACACACCATGGCCAGACGATCGACGTGCGGGTTCAACGAGCACAGGCCGTTGGACAGCTCTTCAGGCAGCATCGGCACGACGCGCTCGGGGAAGTACACCGAGTTGCCACGCACCTGAGCTTCGGCATCCAGCGCTGAGCCGAGCTTTACGTAGCTGGAAACGTCGGCAATCGCCACATACAGCTTCCAGCCGCCGGAGAACAGGCGCAGCTTGCCGGGTCTGGCTTCGCAGTAAACGGCATCGTCGAAGTCGCGGGCATCTTCGCCGTCGATGGTGACGAACGGCAGGTGGCGCAGGTCGACGCGGTGCTCTTTGTCTTTCTCCTGCACTTCAGGCTTGAGCTTGGCGGCTTCCTTGACCACGGCTTCCGGCCAGACGTGAGGGATATCGTAGGTGCGCAGCGCGACATCGATCTCCATGCCAGGCGCCATGTAGTTACCGACGACCTCGACCACATCGCCCTGAGGCTGGAAGCGCGGGGTTGGCCAGTGGGTGATCTTCACCTCGACGAACTGACCGACGCGGGCGTCAGCGTTGCGGCCCGGCGTGACCAGCACTTCCTGCTGGATCTTGGGGTTGTCCGCGACGACGAAGCCAATACCCTGCTCCTCGAAGTAGCGGCCAACGATGGTTTCGTGCGCGCGCGAAACGACCTCGACGATAACGCCTTCGCGACGACCACGACGGTCAAGGCCGGAAACCCGGGCAAGCGCACGGTCGCCGTCAAACACCAGACGCATTTGCGCCGGGCTCATGAACAGGTCGTCGGAGCCGTCGTCGGGCACCAGGAAGCCGAATCCGTCGCGATGGCCGCTGATGCGACCCAGGATCAGGTCGAGCTTGTCCACAGGCGCGTACGTGCCACGGCGGGTGTAGATCAGCTGTGCATCGCGCTCCATGGCGCGCAGACGTCGGCGCAGGGCCTCGATCTGGTCTTCAGTCGTCAGGCCAAACTCGGCGACCAGTTCTTCGCGGGCAGCGGGCGAACCGCGCTCGGAGAGGTGCGCCAGAATCAGCTCACGGCTAGGGATGGGGTTTTCGTATTTTTCCGCTTCACGAGCGGCCTCGGGATCGAGGGACTGCCAATCGGCCATTAGAATGAATTCACCTTATCTGTATGCAATTAGTTTGGCATATACCCGATTGAAACGCGAAGGCAGCGTTCATTGAGGTTTTTTGCTATTTCAAAAAAAATTTCCATCAGGGGGTTTACAGCCCCGAATCTCCTCCGTAAGATGCGCCCCACAACGACGGCACACGCCACGTTGTAGTTGAAATCAAACGGCTTTTTCAAGAATTAGTCGAATGAAATCAACGAGTTGCCCAGATGGTGAAATTGGTAGACACGCCAGCTTCAGGTGCTGGTGACCTTACGGTCGTGGAAGTTCGAGTCTTCTCCTGGGCACCAAACAAAACAAAACCGAGCCAAGTGCTCGGTTTTGTGTTTTCTACAGACTCTGTTTCCTACGCCGAGAGTCGCTCACTTCTTAAGGCCAAAGCCGTGAGCAGTGCCTCCTGACTGAACACCCAAAACATTGTTGTCCTGCAACTCGACTTCCGCAAGGGTGTTTGCATCGAAAGCAATCCGCGTGTTGGCGCCGGGGAGAAGGCTTGGCTTCCCGGGAGTAGATGTCCATACCAGTGGCGTTTTTCCGGCGATAAGATCCAGCTTGAGAGTTCCTCCACTGGCGGCGCGTAACTGCTTCCACTCATCAAGGGTCGGGATGACCAGACCCAGCTCATCAGCTTTTTTCTTGCTGAGGGCGTAGATGTTGAAGTTCAGGCCTATGAGCTTGAGAATCCCCTTGATCTTGACCTCGATGTAGAACACCAGCCCGGCTGCGTCCTTCACGGTAATAAACGTGGTGCCGTTACCGCAGGCTTTGATCAAACCGTTGGCATCCACCTGCGCAATTGCAGGATCATCGCTGGTGTAGGTGTAGGGTTGTTTACCACCCGAGATGCTCAGTTGCTGGCTGGACCCCGCAGGCGCCGGACTGCCATCCGTCGGGTAGGCAGCCGTCAGATTCACGGTTGAAATGCTACTGGTCAGGATATTGGCATTGGCCGCCGCAGCTCCGGCACCAGCACTCGAACCACTACCTGCTGCCCCTCCTGCAGACGCCCCGCCGCCAGCCACCTGGGGCTGTTTGATGGTAACGGTCGCGACCGGGAAAACCTCCGCGTAGCTGTCATCGAAATCACCATCATGGGTGATCGAGGCGAACACCTTAAGAACGGAACCGTCCTTCAGGCCTTCCAGCTTCTTGCGATCGATAGGGATTTTTACACCCGCGCTGGCATCAGCCGCCAACAGCGAGCGCGCGACCCAGATCGCCGTTTGAACAGGGCTTCCATCCTTGGCCGTACCCTCGATACGCAGCCAGATGCGTTGCCCTTGGGTGATGAAAGGCCATTTCTTGATCGAGACACTGGCGTCGCCCTTGAGCTTGTCCAAATCGAGAGTGCCGCTCACTGCTTCATTTACAACGGGCTCCGGCAAATCATCATGCCCCAGCAGCTCGACCTCAAGAACAGTGTCATCCGACTCCAAAGGCGCCGCCACCCCCGCGCGTGTTACCTCGTAGTAAACCCAGACCTCTTCGGTGCCGACGTTGGCGCCAATCGTCGCTGAAGGAATGCTGAACTCCAGCGCTTTGCTTACATCTTTAACCGTTTGCTCAGCAATATCTGGACTACCATCGCCCGCCATGCCCTTCCAGAAGAGCTTGACCTTGTCACCTACGGCAATGGTTGGATAAGGACTCACCCTAACCAATGTACCGCTAAGCGCCTTCATGGGATCGAGTACGCCCGCTTGCGCTGCAGGCACAATGGGGGCTGGCAACAAGGCACCGGGCGCCAGCGGCCCGACGGAGAAAGGCAAAGGTGCCGATCTGAAATCATGGGTTTGCCCACCCGCAACCCCGCGGGAAATCACGTAGTAAGCAATCACCTTCTTACCAAGGGCCGACTTGACCACCGCCGCCGGCACCGCAAATGAAAGATCCGTAGTGACGTTTGCCGCGTTCACCGCCTGCGTGCCCAATACTGCCGGCTTAGGCTCACCCACCACTTGCCAGTAGGCCGTGACGCTATCGCCCTCTTGAGTTTCCGCAAATGGCACGACAACGTCTGCACCCTTGGAGGCCAGCGCGGGGTCCATGACATCGTTCTTGACACCATTGATGGACGGAATCGTCAGTGCGCGCGCATAAGCCGCATTCAGCCCCTGCTGGTCGCCGACGAAGAATTTGTAATCGCCGGACCTGAAAGTTGCCGTTTTCCCGTTGGGAAGCGTACGTTCAAGGAAATAAAACGTCGTTACCCACTTGCCCTTGTTAGCCTCAATGGTCTGCTTCAGACCAATATCGAAAGACATGTCCTTGTCGACATTATCCTGAGTGACGATGCCCTTAGTGCTGAATGTCTGGCCAGAGGTGTCGCTCCAGTGAATCACGATTTTGTCTCCCTCCATCGTCCCCACTGGCGGGATATGAAGGTTGACGGAACTTGCTATCTGGTCAGGGTCCAACAGCCCATTACTGACCTCATAGATGAAAGGCGGCTGGCCGGCCAGACTCGGTCCCACACTGAAGATCCGCTTCGGCGAGGTGTACCAGACGCCGCCCCGATACACTTTGTAGTAGAGCGTCATGACACCGTTATAGAGCGGCTTGATGTCAGTATCCAGCCATGTAATTTCCATCGGTCGCCGTTGAAGATTGGATGTACTGATGGGGCGGTCTTTGTCGACAAAGTTGATTGCGTTCTGACCGACGTCCATGCCCTCCCGAATGAGTTTGACGGTATCGCCCACCGCCATATCCGGGTAGTCGAGTTGAGCGGTGACGTAGTTCAGCTTCGCCTTTTTACTGATTTGATCAGGATCAATCGTATCGCCAATGGCTTCCACGAGAACGGGAGACGGCAAGGCTATACCCCGCACCTCGAACGTTAAAACCTCTGATGTCCTGACCTTGCGCTGGCCCTGAGCAAAAGATGTGACCACGTAACTCACAGTGGCTTGTTGACCTGCCAGCGCCTTGACCTTATTGGACGGGACATACAGCGTGCGCTGATCGTTGTCGGTAGGCACCGTATAGGCAGCCGTCCAACTGACTGCAGTGCCATCCTTGGCGGTGCCGGAGAATGTTAACTGAACATGCTCATTCGCCTCGAAGTTTGCAAAAGCTGTACTGCCGAACTCCGCTGAGAGCGTGATCGGCAAATCCTTGTTGTCCAGGTATCTCAAGTCCGCAGGCGACGGAGGCACGTTCGGCTTGTCCGGGTAGCCCAGCTTGATAAAACGAACCTGACCTGCCACTTCGGTATCGACATCCGGTGCGGCAGGCTTATTGAATAAAACTCGGTTAGTAGCCATTTCAAATCCTCTCCATGGATGAGGATCAAACGCATGAGTACGTCCGACCCAGTGAATGCCACTGGCTATTAGCCGACTTCACGACATGGAGATGATGCTAAGGCATACGCAACCGCTGTCTACTGGCAACAATGACAGTTGACGACAGGGCACGTTAGGGACGACAGAAACTGGAATGGTCAAAACCGCGCGCGGGCCGCACCACGCGCGCAGGCTTCGATACTTTACAGCGTTCCTACCTTCAGGTAGTTGAACCGACGATCTCAGGTATCAAGCCCGGAACTGTCCAAGGCTCGCTTTGAGCTGCGCCGCCAGCTTATCCAGCGTCTTGCCGCTGGCCGTGGTTTCCACGACCGCCTGCGCAGCCTTTTCTGCCTGAGCATGAATCACCTGCACTCGCCCTCTCACCGCCTGTGCGCCTTTGGCCTGATGCTCCGCGGCGCGAGTCGCCAAGCCGATCGCGGCGTGAACCTGCTCGACGGACGACTGAACGCTTTGCTGCAGGCGCGCACTGTCACGCAGCACCTCAAGCCCCTCCTTGGCCTGACGACCGGCCAGGCCAATGGTTGCCACCGCTTCCTTGGCGCCGGATTGCAGCTTGGTGATGTGCTCCTGAATATCACCGGTCGAGCTCTGGGTTTTGCTGGCCAGCGCGCGCACCTCATCGGCCACCACCGCAAAGCCACGCCCGGTTTCACCTGCACGCGCCGCTTCGATAGCCGCGTTGAGGGCCAGCAGGTTGGTTTGTTCGGCGATGCCGTGAATCACTTCCAGCACCACTTCGATCTGTTCACTTTGCTGAGCCAGACGCTCAATGACCTGCGCACCGGCATCGACCTGCCCTGCCAGCGCCTCGATCAGGCTGCCCACTTGATTGGAAGTGCGAGTGTTCTCGTCGGTGGCCTGGCGAATATCCACCACTTGCTGCAAAGCCGCTTGCATGGCCTGGCTTTCGGCCTGAGCTTCATCGGCCATTTGCGACAACGCCTGCAGGCTGGCAGCCACCTCGTCACGCTGCAATTCCGCCGCCGCATTGGCGCCCGCGTTGCGCTTGCCCATGGCGCCGATCTCGACGCCCGTCTGCTGCGCGACGTCACCTGCCTCGCGCACGATCGGCTGAAGCTTGTCGACAAATCGGTTCACCGCCGCCGCCATGTCACCGATCTCGTCATTGCTGTTGAGTTTGACCCGCTTGGTCAGGTCGCCCTCGCCCGCCGCCAAGTCATCCAGCGCGCGATTGAGCAGTTGCAAACGCAGCACGACGCGACGGCCCAGCACGACTGCCAGCACCAGCAGAACGCACAAACCCACCAGCGCCAGGCCGACACCGATTCTCCAGCGCAGCGTCGCGGCGGCGTCCTGAACCGTAGAGCTGGTATTGGTGGCCATCGCAGAGGCAGCGGTCTGAGCGGTTTGCAGACGAGAGCGCAGCGCCGCCGAGCTTTCTGCCGCGGCGCCACCCAGGCTTTCGGACACCAGCTGCTCGCCATTGCCGATCAACGCAGTGAAACGTTTGTCCAGCGCCGCCAGGTCCGCCTCCACCGAAGCCGTCGACACGCCCATGCGTACCTTGCCGATCTCGACGCCGTTAGGGCTGATCGAGGCCTCGACGTAGTAAACAGAAGGGTCGTTTTGCGCAGCGTTGAGGACCTTGTCCATGGCCCGCTCGCCTTCGCCCTTGGCCAGCAGGTTTTTGATCGATTCGTTGTCGCGGTTCAGGTAGCGGGTCAGATGCTCGCCCTGCGCGTCGTCGTACACCACGAACAGCACGTTGGGATTGCGCTGGGCCCGGCGTGCGAATTCGGAAAGGGTCGGGGTGTCGTTGTCCCACATTGCACGCGGCGCAACGGCAGCCAGCAGCTCGGCCATGTCGGTTGCCGAGTCCTTGAGGGCTTTTTCCAGCGTTGCGCGAAGTTGTTTCTGCTCATCTTTCAGGCGCGCCGACAAACCTGCGCTCAGGCGCTGACGGGTATTCTGGGAAAGTCTGTCGAGGCTGGACGTGACGTCGCGGCTCGCCTGCTCAAGCTCCCCCGACAAGTGTTGCGAATCTACACCCAAGCGCGTGGCCAGGTCGGCTTCGAGCGCGGTAACGGTGCTCCGGGTAAGGGCGACGGCAACCAGCACCTGCACCAAAAGGGCAATGCCAAGAGCAATGAATACGGGCCGCAGCAGGCGGCTGCGCAGAAGCGATAGGACGGCTGACATTGTAGACTCCCCCACAACAAACGCCATTAAAGTGATGGCATCTTTAATGAGCGTTTCTACAGCAAGGGCCGTGCCGTTCCGCTGATTTGAATCACATGTGCATAAAAAAGGGGTCGCAGATGCGACCCCTCTTTGTATTTCAACGACTTATCAAGCGAACGGGTGGCGCAGAACGATGGTCTCGTTGCGATCCGGGCCCGTCGAAATAATGTCGATCGGTGCACCAACCAGCTCTTCCAGACGCTTGATGTAAGCGCGGGCATTGGCAGGCAGCTCTTCCAGGGTTTTGGCACCCAGGGTCGATTCGGTCCAGCCTGGCACCTGCTCGTACACCGGCTCCAGGCCGATATAGCTGTCGGCGTCGGTAGGAGCGTCGATCACAGCGCCGTTTTCGTTCTTGTAACCCACACAGATATTGATGGTTTCAAGACCGTCCAGCACGTCCAGCTTGGTCAGGCAGATGCCCGAGATGCTGTTGACGTCGATGGCGCGACGCAGGATGACGGCGTCGAACCAGCCACAACGACGGGCACGGCCGGTGGTTGCACCGAACTCGTGGCCACGCTTGGCCAGGAAAGCACCGACGTCGTCGAACAGCTCGGTCGGGAACGGACCGGAGCCGACGCGGGTGGTGTACGCCTTGGTGATACCCAGGATGTAGTCGATGAACATCGGGCCCACACCGGAACCGGTGGCGATACCGCCAGCCGTGGTGTTGGAACTGGTGACGTACGGGTAGGTGCCGTGGTCGATGTCCAGCAGCGAACCTTGAGCGCCTTCGAACATGATGTCTTTGCCGGCGCGACGCATTTCATGCAGCGCAGCGGTGACGTCGAGCATCATCGGCTTGAGCAGCTCGGCGTATTCCATGCACTCGTCGAGGGTCTTCTGGAAGTCGACCGCAGGCTCTTTGTAGTAATTGACCAGCACGAAGTTGTGGTAGTCCAGCAGTTCGCCCAGCTTGGCGGCGAAACGCTCGCGGTGGAACAGGTCACCGATGCGCAGGCCACGACGTGCAACCTTGTCTTCGTAGGCCGGGCCGATGCCACGACCGGTGGTGCCGATCTTGTGCTCGCCTCGGGCCTTTTCACGGGCCTGGTCCAGCGCCACGTGGTAGGACAGGATCAGCGGGCAGGACGGGCTGATGCGCAGACGCTCGCGCACCGGAATGCCTTTCTCTTCCAGCTTGGTGATTTCACGCATGAGTGCGTCAGGCGCCACGACCACGCCGTTACCGATCAGGCACTGCACGCCTTCGCGCAGGACACCGGACGGAATCAGGTGCAGAACGGTTTTCTCGCCATCGATCACCAGGGTGTGACCGGCGTTGTGGCCGCCTTGATAGCGAACTACCGCGGTAGCATGTTCGGTCAGCAGATCAACGATCTTGCCTTTGCCCTCATCACCCCACTGGGTGCCCAGGACTACGACATTCTTACCCATAACACTTGTCCTCATTCACGCAAACTTGGGTGCCGGCTGCAGCCGACTGGAAAACTCAAGAGGCCAGCGGCAGTACCTGCCAGATCTCGCCATGCTGAATCAATTGCCGATCGCAGTCGGCTTCTTTCGCTGCCGAAACCTGCTGGCCGGGCAGTGCCTGAACCACGCGCTGACCTTCGCTGCGCAGCTGGCAGACTTTCTGCCAGAGTGCCGCATCGGTGCTGTCAGGCATCCAGATACCGCCAGACGGTAGCTCGATCTGTGCCCGCCCCAGCGTGACCAGGGTTTTCAAATCGGTGGAGAAGCCCGTTGCCGGACGCGCACGCCCGAAGTCGGCACCGATGTCATCGTAACGACCGCCCTGGGCGATCGACTGGCCGACACCCGGCACGAACACCGCGAACACCACACCGGTATGGTAGTGATAGCCGCGAAGCTCACCGAGGTCGAAGTACAACGGCAGTTCCGGGAACCGCGCCGACAGACGCTCGGCGATCTCCACCAGATCATCCAGCGCATCGATCACCGGCGCCGGCGCCTTGGCCAGACGCTCGCGAGCGGCAGCCAGCACTTCACGGCCGCCACACAGATCGACCAGCGCACGCAGCATCGCTGCCAGATCCGCCGGCAGGTTTTCAGTCAGGGCGATGACTTCGTCGATCGCCTTGCGCTGCAACGCGTCAAACAACTGTTGCTCGACTTCGCCCGACAAGCCGGCCGCACGGGCCAGACCGCGGTAGATACCGACATGGCCCAGATCCATATGGACGTCAGGCACATCCGCCAGATTAAGCATAGCCAGCATCAGGCTGATGACTTCGACGTCGCTGCTCGGGCTCGCATCGCCATACAACTCGGCGCCCAGTTGAATCGGGCTACGCGAGGACGACAATGCGCGAGGCTGCGCATGCAGCACGCTACCGGCGTAGCACAGGCGGCTCGGGCCTTCGCGGCGCAGGGTATGCGCGTCGATGCGGGCGACCTGCGGCGTGATGTCCGCGCGGAAACCCATCTGCCGACCCGATTGCGGGTCGACGACCTTGAAGGTGCGCAGATCCAGATCCTGGCCAGCACCTGTGAGCAGTGATTCCAGGTATTCGATGTGCGGGGTGACGACGAACTCATAGCCCCAGCTCTGAAACAGATCCAACACCTGACGACGCGCCACTTCTATGCGCGCAGCTTCCGGCGGCAGTACTTCCTCGATGCCATCCGGCAGCAGCCAGCGGTCAACCGTTGCCATTACGCCTTTCCCCTATGATCCGGGCGGCCAACCCTTGGGCAAGCCTTGAGTGAAGCAGACAGCGCTCTGCGGACGTCATTTCAGGGCGTTTGCACCTGAGCCTTCTGTCTCGCCGTGTTACGAACACTGTCCTCGAAAAAACTGCCGCGCACGAAACACGCCACGGCCAATCAATCGTGTAGACGCAAAAAAGCCGGGAATTTCCCGGCTGCCGCATCATACACACGTTTTGCCGCGCGATCACCCCGCCGGACAGTTTTGCCGCCCGGCGGAGTGATCATTCACGGTGTGCGCTTACGGTTTGGCTTTTTCCAGATAGCGAAAGAATTCGCTGTTGGGGTCCAGCACCATCACGTCACTTTTGTTCGCGAAGCTTTCACGGTAGGCACGCAGGCTGCGATAGAACGCGTAGAACTCCTGATCCTGACCGTAGGCCTTGGAGTAGATGGCAGCGGCTTGTGCATCACCATCACCACGGGCTTCCTCGGACTCACGATAGGCTTCGGCCAGCAGCACGCGGCGTTGACGATCGGCGTCGGCACGGATGCCTTCTGCCAGCTCGTTACCCTTGGCGCGGTGCTCGCGAGCTTCACGCTCACGCTCGGTGCTCATGCGTTCGAACACGCTGCGGTTCACTTCCTTCGGCAGGTCGATGGCCTTGACCCGAACATCGATGACTTCGATACCCAGCTCTTTTTCAGCCATTTTGTTCAACGCTGCGGTGATGTCCGCCATCAGTGCGTCACGCTCACCCGACACGGCTTCGTGCAGGGTGCGCTTGCCGAACTGGTCACGCAGCCCGGATTCCAGGCGGCGTGACAGACGCTCGTCGGCGATCTGCTTGAGGCCCGATGTCGCGGTGTAGAAACGCTCAGCGTCCTTCACGCGCCATTTGGCGTAGGCATCGACCATGACGGCTTTCTTTTCCAGGGTCAGGAAACGCTGAGTCGGCGCGTCCAGCGTCAACAGACGACCATCGAACTTGCGCACCTGGTTCACGTAAGGAACCTTAACGTGCAGGCCCGGTGGAACGTCAGCCTGAACCACACGACCGAATTGCAGCAGCACAGCGCGCTCGGTCTGAGCAACGATGTAGAAACTGTTCCAGGCCACGACGGCAAGCACGACACAGACAATCAGGGCGACCAGAGATTTATTGCTCATCAACGAGTCTCCCTAGTGCGCGTGTCACGTTGCTGTTGCATGTCCGCAGCCCGGGAACCCGGATCGACGACGGTAGCCGCAGCGCCGCCCGACGAGGATGCCGAACCGTTACGACTGCCTTCGATCATCTTGTCCAGAGGCAGATAAAGCAGGTTGTTCTGACCCTTGTCGCCGGTCACGAGCACCTTGCTGGTGTTGGTGAAGACTTCTTGCATGGTTTCCAGATACAGACGTTCGCGAGTGACCTCTGGCGCCTTGCGATACTCGGCGACCAGCTTGGTGAAGCGATCAGCCTCACCCTTGGCGCGCGAAATCACTTCGTCGCGATAGCCGTTGGCGTCTTCGAGGATGCGCTGGGCCTGACCACGGGCTTCCGGGATCACGCCGTTGGCGTAGGTTTCGGCCTGGTTGCGGGACCGTTGCTCGTCTTCACGGGCGCGGATCACGTCATCGAAGGCTTCCTGAACTTCACGCGGCGCCGCAGCGCTTTGTACGTTCACCTGGGTCACAGTAATACCGGTGCGATAGGTGTCGAGGAAACGCTGCAGGCGCTCCTTGATCTCGCTGGCCATCAGCTCACGGCCTTCGGTCAGCACCTGGTCCATGGCGGTCGAACCGACCACATGGCGCAGGGCGCTTTCGGTCGCGTGCTGCAGGCTGACTTCAGGCTGATCGACGTTCAGCACGAAATCCTGCAGGTTGGTGATCTTGTACTGCACGGTCAAAGGCACTTCGACGATGTTCTCGTCCTCGGTGAGCATCTGGCCCTGCTTGCTGTACGCACGTTCACGCGTCACGTTTTCGAGGTACTTGCGATCGAACGGCGGGAAGTAGATGTTCAGACCCGAACCGACGGTTTCGTAGTATTTGCCGAAACGCAGAACGACCGCCTGCTCCTGCTCGTCGACCACGTAGATCGCGTTGTAGAGCCAGATTGCGAGCAGCACGACCAGCCCGATGCCGAGCAGGCCAAAACCGCCGCCCTTGCCCGAACTACCGCTGCCGCCGCCATCACTGCTGCGTTTTTTTCCACCACCGAACAACCCATTCAGGCTTTCCTGCAGCTTTCGGAAGGCCTCGTCGAGATCCGGTGGCCCCTTGCGGTCGCCGCCCTTGCGTTTGCCGCCCCAGGGATCCTGATTATTCGAGTTGCCACCCGGCTCATTCCAAGCCATAGCGCTCTCCATCTGATAAAGCAAAGACGCGCCCACGGCGCGCCGACCAATGCTACAGAATGCCTGTCCAAGCAGCACAACCGCTTCGAAAGGCTTTTATTGCAAAGTGTGTTGCTCGATGAATTCCAGCGGCTGCAGTCCTTCGCGACTCACCAGGCGATTGAATTCAACTCGGGGCAGACGTACCGCCAACAGGCTTTGGCCTTCCTCGTCATGCTCTTCGCTCTGAACCGCCCCCAGCTGGAAGAACTGGGCGCGCAACCGGGCAAAGCGTTGCGACAGGCACAGCGTGCCAATGAACAGATCGTCCCCCAACAGCTCGGCGATGGCTTGCTTGAGCAAGTCCAGGCCACGACCGTCGCGTGCAGACACCCAGACCCGTTGCGGCTTGCCATCGGCATCGCGCTGGATCTGCGGCTCGACCCCCTCGAGCAAATCGAGTTTGTTATAGACCTCCAGCATCGGCAAGTCCTGGGCACCAATCTCGCCCAGTACCGCCATCACCTGCTCGATCTGCTCCATGCGGTCGGGCTCGTGAGCGTCGATCACATGCAGCAGGAGGTCCGAGTTGCTCGACTCTTCGAGCGTAGCCCGAAACGCCTCGACCAGCTTGTGCGGCAGATGGCGAATGAATCCCACCGTGTCGGCCAGCACGATCGGCCCCAAGTCGTTCAGTTCGAGACGACGCAGGGTCGGGTCAAGGGTTGCGAACAGCTGGTCAGCAGCGTAGACGTCGGAATCGGTCACCGCATTGAACAGTGTCGATTTACCGGCGTTGGTGTAGCCCACGATGGAGACAGTCGGAATGTCGGCACGGGAACGGCCGCGACGGGCCTGGTCACGCTGGCTGCGGACCTTTTCCAGACGGCCCTTGATCTGACGCAGGCGCACCCGCAACAGACGACGGTCGGTTTCGAGCTGGGTTTCACCCGGGCCGCGCAGGCCGATACCACCGCCCTGACGCTCAAGGTGAGTCCAGCCACGAACCAGG
>CAURWS010000003.1:0-21524 GCA_963528485.1 uncultured Pseudomonas sp.
ATGTAGAGCCGATCGTCTGGCACCGAATCGACTTGGGTGTCGGCGTTGCGGCCCAGCATGACCACGCGTCCCAGGATTCGGTTGTCGTCGGTCAGCGGGCCGGACACGTCCAGGCCGAGCTGGCGCCGGTTATTGCTGCCGTAGCTGAACTTCGCTTCGCCCTGAGCGGTTTCGGTCGGGCGCTTGCTGACCAGGTTGACCAACCCGCCCGGCGCGTTTTCGCCGTAGAGAATCGAGCTTGGGCCGCGGAACACTTCGGTGCGCTCAAGGCCGTAAGGCTCGGTGGTGGTGTCGTAGCGGTTGCCCTGCAGGCGCAGGCCGTCCTTGAGCAGGCCGTAGCCGTAGTCGGTGGCATTGTAGCCGCGAATGGAGAACAGATCGCCCGCCAGGCCATCGCCGACCGCGAACGGTGGCGCGAAAATACCCGGCACGTAG
Organism: uncultured Pseudomonas sp.; assembly: GCA_963528485.1. Lineage (GTDB taxonomy): Bacteria > Pseudomonadota > Gammaproteobacteria > Pseudomonadales > Pseudomonadaceae > Aquipseudomonas. Next base: position 436 of record CAURWS010000003.1, read on the forward strand.
CCAAGAATGTCGGTGAGGGTCTGCGATCCCTGATCCTGAATGCGCTGACGTGTCACCACCGAGACAGAGCGCGGCGTCTCCGATAATGGCGTGCTGGTTTTGGTACCGGCGGTGCTGTTCTTCGCCTGATAGCCGACTTCGGTTTCAGCCACCGGGGCTTCGCCCGAGACGACCGAACTCTGCAACTGCACGGTCGATCCCTTGACCGGCCGGTCCGGTGCATCGTCCGCCCAGACCACCCCGCTGCTGCACAGGGCAGCGATGATCACTGCCAGGCTGCTCGCCCTGAATTCCAATTTGTTATCGCTCGCCATCGTTCCTTCCCCACTCCGTTGATTGGCCATGGCGTCTCGACCCCAAAATCCCATGGCTCAGCCTTGAAAGCGGGCGAATTTATCAGCGAATGCTAATTATTACTATTAGCGATTCGCACAAATGTAGGATTTCCCTTACACATTTTTCACATCATTCCAACAAGGGTTATCGCCTGCCTATCAAATCTAGTGAACCCGCCTGCAAGCCATAGAGCTGAACCTTCCGCGCCCCACAAGCTCACTTGTTCAGGTCGCGCGTGCGGCTGACTGCACAGGAGCTGCCATGGGCCGTTACTCAGCCACGACCACTTCAGTCACCTCTCAAGCGATTCGCGTGGAACGGGAATTGAGCCTGCGTGCCGTGCTCACCGGTGTGTTGCTGGGCATTCTGCTGACGCCCTCCAACGTCTACGCGGGCCTGAAAATCGGCTGGTCGTTCAACATGTCGATCATTGCCCTGCTGGTGGGCTTCGGCGCGTGGCAAGCGTTGGTCAGGCGCTTTAAAGGCCAGCCGTCCTGGACGCTGCACGAAAGCAACATCAACCAGACCGTGGCCTCGGCGGCGGCTTCGATCATTTCCGGTGGGCTGGTCGCACCCATACCGGCCTTCACCCTGTTGACCGGCCAGCAACTGGACCCGGTGCCGATGATGGCCTGGGTGTTCTCGGTGAGTTTTCTCGGCATCTGGATCGCCTGGTACCTGCGCCCCACCCTGCTCAACGACGACGCGCTGAAGTTTCCCGAAGGCATGGCGACCCTCGAAACGCTGCAGCACATCTACAAACACGGGCGCGAAGCGGTGGTACGGATTCGGCTGCTGTTCAGCGCCGCTCTGCTGTCGGGGCTGGTCAAATGGGTTGACGAATTTCTCTGGAGCATCCCACGCTGGGCACCGACGGCGCAGCTCGAACGCCTCACTTTCACCGCAGACCCGTCGCTGCTGCTGATCGGTTTCGGCGGCATCATCGGCATTCGTGTGGGGCTGAGCCTGCTGCTCGGCGCCGTGATCGCGTGGGGGTGTCTGGCGCCGTGGCTGCTGTCCCATGGGCTGGTTCATGCCTCCGCTACCGGCCCGCAATTCGCCCCGCTGGTGGAGTGGCTGCTCTGGCCCGGCGTGAGCCTGATGGTGTGTTCGACGCTGGCGTCACTGGCGATCCAGTTGTTCAGGGCGCCAAAGCGCGCCAGGACAAGCCGCCCCTTTGATCGCTCGACGCTGGCCGTCGCACCCGCTGTGGGGTTCGTGTTGTCGATTCTTCTGGTGGTCAGCCTGCAATCGTTGCTGTTCGGCATCGAGCTGTGGATGGCGTTGCTGTCGATCCCGCTGGCGATCTGCCTGGCAGTGGTGGCGGCGCGGGTGGTGGGGGCGACCGGCATCGCGCCGATTGGCGCCATCGGCAAGCTGTCGCAGTTGACCTTCGGCCTGGTCGCGCCGGGTCAGGTGGCGATCAATCTAATGAGCGCCAACACCGCAGGCGGCGCGGCGGGCCAGAGCACCGACCTGATGAATGATTTCAAGGTGGGTCTGGCCATCGGCGCCACCCCGAGGAAACAGGCCATCGCCCAGTGCATCGGCATTTTCATCGGCAGCATCGTCAGCGTGGTGGTGTACATGGCGCTGATTCCCGATCCCAAGTCCATGCTGCTCACCGAAGAATGGCCAGCCCCTGCGGTCGCTACCTGGAAAGCCGTGGCGCAGACCCTCGCCCACGGCCTGGGCGCGCTGTCGCCGGAGGTCCGTTGGGCCATTCTGATCGCCGGGCTTGTGGGCGTGCTGCTCGGGGCGCTCGACAGCCTGTTGGACAGACGCCGGATCCGTTATCTGCCCAGCGCGGCGGCATTGGGGCTCGCGTTTGTTTTGCCGGCGTCCACTTCGGTGATGATGTCGCTGGGTGCCGTGCTCACGTGGCTTGTGAGTGTGCGCTGGCCAAACGTCACGGAACGGTTTGCCATTACCGTGGCTGCGGGGCTGATTGCGGGGGAAAGCATCACCGGCGTCGGAGCGTCGTTCTGGGCCATGCTGAGGCACCTGTAACCCGCGAACTGGATGATACGCATTTGCCATAACACCCTGTTCGCCCACCCGGTTGAAGGGTAGAATGCCGGCAACCAGGATGAGTCAATGCATAGACCAGATTTCTCAGCGCCCTCCGATGACGCCACCGATGCCGCCGCGCACTGGTGCATGCGACTGCACGAAGACGATTGCACGGATCAAGAGCGGGAAATCTTTGCCAAATGGCTCGCCGCAGACCCGCTGCATGCCGCCGAGTATGAGGCCATGCTGGAGATCTGGGAGGTCGCAGACCACCTGCCTCGCCCGGCACTCCCTGAAGCGCCCGCCCTGGCCGCCAACCCGGTCAAGCCGATCCCCGTGTCCCGCCCCGCCGCGGTTTCCCGCACAGCTACGACAACACGTCGCCCCTGGGCGAGCTACGGCATGGCGGCTGCGATCAGCCTGTTGGCGATTCCGCTGGCCGGCTACGTGGGCTGGAACCTGGGCTGGGTGCCCAGCAGCTACGAGCGTTTCGAAAGCACCGATCAGATCCGCAACGTAACGCTGGCCGATGGCAGCCATGTGCAGCTGAACCTGGGGACGCGTCTGACCTATGCCAACTACAAGGATCAACGACGGGTCACGCTGAAGAAAGGCGAAGCGTTTTTCGAAGTGACGCACTCCACCGAGCATCCGTTCGTGGTCAAGGCTGCAGAAGGCCAGACACGCGTCACCGGGACCAAATTCAACGTCTGGATGTATCAGGACCAGGTCCGTGTCACCCTGCTGGAAGGCTCAGTGATCGTGACGACCGACCGCGCCCGCGAAGGTTACCGACTGGACCCGGGCATGCAGGCGACCTACAAGAGCGGCGATTATGAGCCGCAGATCAAACAGACCTACAACAATGACGCCACCCTGGCCTGGCGCAGTGGCAAGCTGGTCATCGACAACCTTGCGCTGGTCGATGCCCTGCCACTGATCAACCGGTATCTGGACACCCCGGTGCTGCTCGCCGATAGCGCCACCGGGAAGATCCGCCTGGGGGGCATCTACAGCACCTCCGCCATCCATGACATGGTCACCTCGCTGCCCAAAGTGCTGCCGGTCACGCTGACCATGAGCAAGGAAGGCAACACCGTGATCACCCCCAGGCCTGCGGCCACCTACAGCTGGTAAAGCATTAACCGCGTGACCTCAACGCTTGAAGCAGGCGCGCCGTAAAGGCCGCGCCTGCTCACAGCCTAGTGCGCGTCGTTCACCAGCCCGGTCGTCTTCGCCACGGTGGCATCCGACTCGCGAATCACCTGAGACTGATAATGAGCATCCGCCTTGATCTGCGCCTCGGTGAACGGCAGCGTCGCCCATTGCTTGCGGGAAAACGCTTCGGTCTGGTCACGGGAATACGCCGACGCCGGATCACTGGACAGCGAGAACGCCAGCAAGCCCTGGGCGTGTGGGCCGGATTCATCGAACGTCACGACCTGCAGATAGCTGCTGCCACTGACGACCTCACGCTTGCCGCCCTCGCCCGCAACGCTCTGAATGGCGTTGTACACGCCTAGCGATGCCGGACCTCCGTGAATCGGCGTGCTCTTGCCCCCGCCGTCGAACACCTGGATGTCACCCCAGCGGCGGTTGTCGTCGAGCCCCAGTTTTGCCACGTCCTCGGCCGAGGCCAGCATTGCGTTGCGCACCGCTTCGGCAACGGAAGATTGTTCGATATGCAGGCCGCGAGGGGTGTGCTGAGGGTCAGCCGGATCGAAGGCAACCCGCCAGACGCCTTCGTGTTCCTGCAAGGCGTGCATGATGTTCTGGAAGTGCACGAACCCAAGGCCCGCCTGCAGGTTGGCGCTGCGATCCCACGCCTTGAGGTGGCCGCAGACAGGTGCCAATGCCGCTGCATCAGCGCCCAGACCCTGTGCACAGAACTGCAGCAGATCAGGCAGCGTCTGATTGGCCATGTACACCTGATCATCCATCACCATGTGCTGCAGGTCCTGCGCCTGAATCGGGGCCGTTTTCTGCAGTTCCTCCAGCCGTCCCAGTGCGAAACGCGCACGCGGCCCCAGCGGCAGCCCGTCGCGGCTGATAATGGGCGAATACCCGGTCAGCGGCGCCGCCGGATTGACCATCCAGGCAGAGTCGTTGGAGTTCTGCACGAAATCCGTACGACGCAGCTGCGGCAACCGGTTCGCCGGGAAGATGCCTTTCTGCGCACTCTGCGCCGATACACCCCATCCACAGGCACTGCGAGAGCCGTCCAGCACAATCAGCTCGAGACCGGCACGCGGGTCGCTGCACTGCTTGAGCTTGTCGGCATCCACGTACGGGACCACCGACTGGTTCATGTACAGCGTCTGCCCCTGATCATCCGCCGCCAGGGTGTTGACCCACGGAATGCCCTGAATTTTGTGCACGCTGTCTTCAAAGGCGTTCAGGGACTGCGCCCGGTTCATCGCGTACCACTGTTGCAGCACCCGGGTGTTGTCCTGGTTGGCGTCCTTGATGCTGAAAGCCACCTGGCGATTCCAGTCCAGCTTGCCTGGCCACTGCACCACCGGCCCGAACACCGAGCTGTAGATCACGCGCGTCGTGGGCTTGAGGCTGCCATCGGCCTGCTTGATCTGGACAGTCACGTCACGCTTGCCCATCGCCACCGACTTGCCGTCGAGCAGGTAACGCGTCGGGTCCTTGGGGTCAAGCTCAAGGCGGTAGAGGGTGAAGTGTCGGGAGGTGTCGACCGTGTGGGTCCAGGCCAGATGGCGGCTGAAGCCGATGTTGATCACCGGCAGCCCCGGTAAGGCAGCGCCCATGACATCCAGTTTGCCCGGTATGGTCAGGTGCATCTGGTAAAACCGCATGCCGCCAACCCAGGGAAAATGCGGGTTGGCCAACAGCATTCCGCGACCGTTGAACGACCGGTCGCGGCCAATCGCGACGCCGTTGCTGCCTCGATCAAGCGCGAAACGCTGCATACGCGCGGCGGCGATCCGGAACTGTTGATCGTGTGGCTCGATCCGGGCGACGGCCTCGGGCGGTGCAGCACCAGCCAAGGCTTCGGCGAATTGCCCGACACCACCTTCGGCCAGCAGCCGGCGGCTCAGTTTGATCAGATCCTGCGCGGTGATCGGACGCACCCACGCTGCCTGGCAGCCGTCTGGCAAAGCGGCGCCCTGCCGCTCCTGGAGCAAGCGGTTGTAGCCGGCGGCATAGCCCTCGAGCAGCTGATGCACCTCTGGCGTCTGTGCCTTCCAGAAGGCGCCAACGGCCTGGGGCGTGTTCAACCAGTTGAAGAACACGTCGCTGGCCAGATTTGGCAGCTGATCGATCGTCGTGCCCTCGGCGCCGAAATACCTGGCGCGCTCACCGTTGACGGTCACGATCTCATTGGCCAGCAGGCACAGGTTGTCCTGCGCATAGGCATAACCGATGCCGTACCCAAGGCCGAGCTCATCGGCGGCAAGAATGTGGGGAACGCCATAGGTCGTGCGCCGGATGTCGGCACTCGCCTCGACGCTGGAGCGGGCCTGAGCGGCCAGGCTGACGCCAATGCACACCGCCGTCAGGCACAAACGCGTTATCGGGTGAGACATGTTGACCCTGACTCCTGAAAGACTGATGCCGGTGTTCAACTGGCAGCGGCCAGCAACAGGTCCAGAGCATTACAATTGCGTTCGCCGCTCTTGCTGTGGGCGTAAAGCGATGCGGCGATCTCTTCGGCGCGAATCGGCAGGATCGACAGCAAGGTGTCGCTCAGGCCATGACTGGCCTGGCAGAAGCCCTGCATGTAGATCCCGGCGTTGCAGCGCTCATCGGTGATGACGCGGTAGTCGCGGTTGACGTTGTAGTCACCCAGATAGTCAGCCAGGGGGGCCAGCAACTGGCGATGCATCTGACGCTCATAACCGGTGGCCAGAATGATCGCGTCATAGTGCCGGGTCGTGACTTCGCCATTGGCGGTACTGCGCAAAGTCAGCTCGATGCCGTCCTGACCGGCCGAAGCCTGATCGATGTACGTCAGGCTGCGGAACCCGTGGCGTGGGATCCCGGAGACCTTCTGGCGATAAAAAATGCCGTAGATGCGCTCGATCAGGTCGATGTCCACCACCGAATAGTTGGTGGACTGATACTCGACGATCATCTGCTCGCGCTCGGCCGTGCTCTGGTTGTACATCAGGTCGGTGAACTCCGGCGAGAACACCTCGTTGACGAACGGACTGTCATCGGCCGGCTTGAGCGCCGAACCGCGCAGGATCAGATCGACTTGTGCCGACGGGTAGCTGTCGTTGAGGTCGATGAACGCCTCGGCCGCGCTCTGACCGCCGCCGATGATCGCGACGCGCATAGGCTTGCCGGTGACGCAGGGCTGGCGAGACATCCGCTCCAGGTACTGCGAATGGTGGAACACGCGGCTGTCGCCCTTGAGGGCCTTGAAGGCCTGCGGGATGCGCGGCGTGCCCCCCGCACTGACCACTACCGACCGCGTGGTGCGTTCGATCGCTTCGCCTTGCAAGTCCCGGGAAATGACCCGCAGCGCCTCGACCTTGTGCTTGTGCAGGACCGGCTCGATGCTCAGCACTTCTTCGCCATAGCGGCTCTGGTCCTGGAAATGGCCCGCCACCCAGCGCAGGTAATCGTTGAATTCCATGCGGCACGGATAAAACGTGCCCAGGTTGATGAAGTCCACCAGACGACCGTGGGTCTTCAGGTAATTGACGAAGGAATACGGGCTGGTGGGGTTGCGCAGGGTGACCAGGTCCTTGAGAAAGGAAATCTGCAGCTCGCTCTGGGTGACCAGGGTGTTGCCGTGCCAGCGATAGTCCGCCTGCTTGTCGAGAAACACCGCGTCCAGCGGGCCCTGAGCCTGGGCACGCTCTTGCAGCGCGATGGCCAGTGCCAGGTTGGAGGGGCCAAAACCGATACCGATCAGATCGTGAACGATGGTCGATGCAATTGCCTGTGTCATTCCAGTGTCCTCTGGATAAACCCCTCAACGCGGGGAAAAACGGCCGTGACCCGATCAGCCGATAACGATCGTTGCGGGTCGTCTGTTGAGTAAGAACGAGGACAGTGAAAAAAAATTTAACGAAGAGAACCGATCAGGCAGCGTCCCACTCGCGCAGCCGCACCCGGCAATGCTTCATGGCGTTGACGATGTGCTTCTCGACCAGGCTGCGCGAGATCCCCAGACGTTCGGCGATTTGCGGGTGGGAAAGCCCTTCGATCTTGCGCAGCATGAAGCTGTCGCGACACAGCGGCGTGAGTTCTCCCAGCGCGCGCTGCAGCTGCTCAAGGCGCTGGCCCTGATCGACACAGGCTTGGGGCGAAGGGCTGAAGATGCCTTCGTCACTGTCCAGAACCTCCAACGGCTCGGCCTGGCGCAGGGCGTTGCGCCGGTGATCGTCGATCACCAGATTCAGGGCTGTGCGATAGAGAAAAGCCCGCGGCTGTTCGATAGGCGTCTGACTGGTCCGCTCCAGGACTCGCAGGTAAGCGTCATGCACCACATCTTCTGCGACGTGCCGGTTACCCAACCTGGCATTGAGGAAACACACCAGTTCGCGGTAGTAGTTTTCCAACCTGACTCCCGACCGCTGTGAGGCGGCTTCTGTCCTTGATCCAGCCTCAGCACTCCTGCGCGACTAAGCGCGAGGAGCGTGATGGCAATTTGGGTATGCAATTTAAAACGATTTAAAGTCGCAGGAACCCCGGAAACACTTTTTCGGGCGTTTTTCTCCGCTTTTCAGGGCGCTACGGCTAAATCCTTTGGCGCGCACCTCGTTTACTTCTCAATTCCCCGTCGCTGTCGTACCGCTGGCAGCGCTTTGTCGCGCCCACAACCTGGGCGCGACCCAAGAACGGGTCCATATCCACTGGCCGGAACCCTGCATGAAACGTCCTCGACACGCCCGCCGCGCGCTGCTGATCACCCTCTGCCTGATTCCTGTCATCGCCGTCGCCGCCTGGCAGATCCTGCCCCCAGGCCGCGATCAACTGGCCACCGTGCCTGTCAGCCGGGGCGACATCGAGAGCAGCGTGACCGCGCTGGGCACCTTGCAACCGCGCCAGTACGTGGATGTCGGCGCGCAGGCCTCCGGGCAGATTCGCAAGATTCACGTCGAAGCCGGCGATCAGATCAAGGAAGGCCAGTTGCTGGTCGAGATCGACCCGTCCACCCAGCAGGCGAAGCTCGACGCCAGCCGTTTCTCCATCGAAAACCTGCAGGCCCAACTTCAGGAACAGCGCGCTCAGCACGAACTGGCCCGGCAGAAATACCTGCGCCAGCAGCACCTGGCCGCCGGTGGCGCGACCCGCGAAGAGGACGTGCAAACCGCCCAGGCAGAGCTCAAGGCCACGCAGGCGCGGGTCGACATGTTTCAGGCGCAGATCCGCCAGGCCCAGGCCAGCCTGCGCAGTGACCAGGCCGAGCTTGGGTACACACGCATCTACGCGCCGATGTCCGGCACCGTGGTCGCCGTGGACGCTCGCGAAGGCCAGACCCTCAACGCCCAGCAGCAAACCCCGTTGATCCTGCGCATCGCCAGGCTATCGCCCATGACCGTGTGGGCCGAAGTCTCCGAGGCAGACATCGGCCACGTCAAACCGGGCATGACCGCCTACTTCACCACCCTGAGCGGCGGCACCCGGCGCTGGAACAGCACCGTGCGGCAGATTCTGCCCATCCCGCCCAAACCCTTGTACGAGGCCAGCCAGGGCGGCGGTAGCCCGAATGCCGGCAAAAGCGGCAGCGGGCGCGTGGTGCTCTACACCGTTTTGCTGGATGTGAACAACGACGATAACGCCCTCATGGCCGACATGACCGCACAAGTGTTTTTCGTGTCGGGTGCAGCCACAGACGTGCTGACGGTGCCGGTTGCGGCCCTGCAGGGCACGCGCGACGCTGACCAGCAGATCGCCCGGGTGGTCGCGTCGAACGGCACCATCAGTGAACGTCAGGTCAAGACCGGGATCAGCGATCGCCTGCGGGTCCAGATCGTCGATGGACTGGCCGAGGGCGACCGCTTGCTGATCGGCCCGGTGCCGGGCAACGGGGGCTGAATGCAGACCCCACTGATCGACCTCAAAGGTATTCGCAAATCCTACGGTGGCGGTGACAAGCCCAAAGTCGAGGTGCTGCGGGGCATCGACCTGGCGATTCACGCCGGTGAGTTCGTTGCCATCGTGGGCGCATCGGGATCGGGCAAATCGACCTTGATGAACATCCTCGGCTGCCTGGACCGGCCGACGTCGGGACAGTATCTGTTCGCCGCACAGGACGTCGCCGGGCTGGACAGCGACGCCCTCGCCTGGCTACGGCGTGAGGCGTTTGGCTTCGTGTTTCAGGGCTATCACTTGATTGCTTCGGGGTCGGCTCAGGAAAACGTCGAGATGCCGGCCATTTATGCGGGCACCCCTGCCGTCGAACGTCACGCCCGCGCAACGGCGCTGCTGGAGCGACTGGGCCTGGGCAGCCGCAGCGCAAATCGCCCACATCAGCTGTCTGGCGGGCAACAGCAACGGGTGTCCATCGCCCGCGCACTCATGAACGGCGGCCACATCATTCTGGCCGATGAGCCCACCGGGGCACTGGACAGCCACAGCGGCGCAGAGGTCATGGCGCTGCTCGACGAACTGGCCAGCCAGGGGCATGTGGTCATCCTGATCACCCACGATCGTCAGGTCGCAGCGCGGGCGAATCGGGTCATCGAAATCAGCGATGGCGAGATCATCAGCGACACCGCCCGGCACATTGCCGCCCCCCCCTCAAATGGCCCGCAGACATTGCAGGCCGTGGACCTGCGCCAGCGCCTGGCAGACGGCGCCGAACACAACGGCGCCTGGAAAGGCGAGCTGCTCGAAGCGATCCACGCCGCCTGGCGCGTGATGTGGATCAACCGGTTCCGCACTGCCCTCACCCTGCTCGGCATCATCATCGGCGTGGCCTCCGTGGTGGTCATGCTGGCCGTGGGCGAAGGCAGCAAACGCCAAGTCATGGCGCAGATGGGGGCATTCGGCTCGAACATTCTTTACCTCAACGGTCGCGCGCCCAACCCACGCACCCCGCCCGGAGAAGTCACCCTGGAAGACGTCGCGGCACTGGCCGCCCTGCCCCAGGTCAAGCGCATCATGCCGGTCAACGGCGAGGATGCCGGGGTGCGTTTCGGCAATGCCGACTACAAGAGTTACGTCGGCGGCAGTGACACGAACTTCCCGGACATCTTCAACTGGCCGGTGGTGCAAGGCAGCTACTTCACCGAGGCCGATGAACGATCGGCCGCCGCCGTGGCGGTGATCGGCAAGAAGGTACGCGACAAACTGCTCAAGGACGTGGCCAACCCCATCGGCCAGTACATCCTGATCGAGAACGTGCCGTTTCAGGTGGTCGGCGTGCTGGAGGAAAAGGGTGCCAGCTCCGGCGACAAGGACAGTGACAACCGCATCGCCATCCCCTATTCGGCGGCCAGTATCCGGCTGTTCGGTCACCGTGATCCCGAGTACGTCGTCATTGCAGCCAGCGACGCGCGCAAGGTGAAAGAAGCCGAACAGGCCATCGACGAACTGATGCTGAGGCTGCATCACGGCAAGCGCGATTACGAGCTGACCAACAACGCGGCGATGATCCAGGCCGAGGCGCGCACCCAGAACACCCTGTCCCTGATGCTGGGTGCCATTGCGGCGATTTCGCTGCTGGTGGGCGGCATTGGCGTGATGAACATCATGCTGATGACCGTGCGCGAACGAACCCGCGAAATCGGCATACGCATGGCCACCGGCGCTCGGCAACGCGACATCCTGCGCCAGTTTCTCACCGAGGCGGTGATGCTGTCGGTGGTCGGCGGGCTCACAGGTATCGCACTGGCGCTGATCATCGGCGGCGTGCTGGTCATCGCCAAGGTGGCTGTGGCCTTTTCCCTGACGGCGGTGCTCGGCGCTTTCGGCTGCGCGCTGGTGACCGGCGTGGTCTTCGGATTCATGCCCGCGCGCAAGGCCGCCCGCCTCGACCCGGTCACAGCGCTCACCAGTGTGTGAGCAAACGATGAGCCTTTCCGATATGAGCCGACCCCATGAGCCGACTATGAAACTGCGCCTCACCCTCCTTGCCGTCAGTGTGTTGATGGCCGCCTGCGGCAGCACGACGACGCCCATCGACAGCGGGATACAGCCCCCTGCTGAATGGCAATCGGCCGAACGCGCCACCCGGCTGCAGAACAACCAGCAATGGTGGACCCGCTTCGGCAGCCCACGCCTGGATCGCCTCATTGAACAGGCGCGCACGGGCAGTTACGACCTGGCAGCAGCCATGGCGCGGGTCCGCCAGGCCCAGGCCACCGCGGTGGTCGCCGGGGCGCCACTGCTGCCCGAGATTCAGGGCCAGCTCAACGCCAACCGACAAAAGCTGATTCACGGCCCCGGCTACAGTCAGCTGGATGTCTACAGCGGTGATCGCGTAGTGGAGTATTTCGATGCCAGCCTGAGCGCCGCCTACGAAATCGACTTCTGGGGCGGCACCCACGCGGCCAGGGACAGTGCCCTGCAGAGCCTGCGCGCCAGCCAGTTCGACCGGGACACCGTCGAGCTGACCTTGCTCAGCGGCGTCGCCAACAGCTACACCCAGGCCCTGTCGTTGCGCGAACAGGAACGTATCGCCGGGCTGAATCTGGCCAATGCTCAGAACGTCCTGCGCCTGGTGCAGACCCGTTATGACTCAGGCTCGGCCACTGCACTGGAACTCGCCCAGCAAAAGAGCCTGGTGGCCGCTCAGCAGCGTCAGTTGCCGCTGGTTCAGCAGCAGGCCGAAGAGGCCCGCATCACCTTGGCCGCCCTGCTGGGCCAGCCGGTGCAGCTTCTGGATCTGGGCCAGGAAACCGTGGAGCAACTGCAATGGCCCGCCATTGATGCCGGCATTCCCAGCGATCTGCTGCGTCGCCGCCCCGACATCGCCAGCGCAGAAGCCCAGCTAGCGGCCGCCCAGGCAGACGTCGTGGTCGCACGCGCAGCCATGCTGCCCAAGGTGACCCTGAGCGCGACCCTGGGCACGGGCGCCAACACCGCGTCGGACATTCTGCGCAGCCCGTTCTACAACCTCACCAGCGGGTTGCTGACGCCGATCTTCAACAATGGTCGCCTGGGTGCCGAACGCGACAAGGCCACCGCCCGCCAGCAAGAACTGCTGCAGGCCTACCGAGGCGCGATCGTCAATGGCTTAGCCGACGTCGAGAAGGCCCTCAACGGCATCCGCGGCATTGATCGCCAGCGGCAATGGCAAAGCGAGGAATTGCAGCAGGCGCAGACCGCATTCGATGTCGCCCAGAGCCGTTATCAGGCGGGCGCTGAAGACTTGCTCACGGTGCTGGAGACCCAGCGTACGCTGTACGCCGCGCAGGATCAGAACGTTCAGTTGCGCCTGTCACGCCTGCAGGCCAGCGTGGCGCTGTACAAAGCGCTGGGGGGCGGCTGGGAGGTTCACTGACGCCGGTGCCGCCGCAAGGGCGCCTGCTGCAAAACCCAATGGCCCCGTCAGTCAGATCGACTGCCTGACGACCTTGAGATTGCGCGCATACCACGGACGCTGCGGCACCTTGCGCAGCAGATCAGTGATTTTATCCTCGCTGCCAAAGGTAATACGCAACGCCAGCTTCATGACTTCGGGGTCCATCTCCATCGTGCGACCGGGCTGCAGACCCGGCGTCTTGCTGCAACCATGGGTGTCCGGGCCCAACCAGGGGTCCGCCACCTCGACCCAACGGCCGGGGGCGAACCAGGGCACCTCATTGACTTTCATCCGGCTCACTTCGCCGGGGTGGAATCGCTCATGGGCCCTGAACCAGTCTTCCAGACGGTCATCGATCCAGCCATGGAAATGCCAGAACACCGGATTGACGTGGGAAGAAAACGGATCGCCAAGAAAATCGTTCTCGGCCTCGAACCAGCGTGCGGAGAAGTCTGCCGGGTCACGGGCAAACGGCACGGGCGCGCCGTTGGAGGGATCGCGCGGCACCGATGCCCAGCGCATGTGCAGCCAGTCATGCAGGCCAAGCTCAAGCTCTGAGCCGAACTGGCCCAGGGTCAAGCGCGACAGGTAACGCGGGTCGCGATACTGCGACTCCCAGACGTCGAAATTGCTGTGAAAGGTTTCTGCCAGCTTGATGTCACTGACCCAACGGCTGTAGTCGGCATCTGCCTTGGCCAGCCAGGCAGGTGGTATAGCAAAGCCGTCGTGATTATCGAAATACTGCGCGAATCCCACGCGGTCGCGAATCAATTCAGGCTGTGGCAGGGGAAAATTCGACCACGAGGGCAGGTCCTGAAAACCACGGGCCTTGCCCAGCATGTGTCGGTGCATGAAGAAGAAATCCACGCCCGAACCGTTTCGGTCCTTGTCCTGACCGCGAGCGCCGCGCTCCAGCCCTCGCGGCCCCGGTTGCCAGCCAATGGCCCGCAACGCCTCACGTTTATCTTCGGAGAGGGTGTGCCATTTATCCCGCGACGCGTGCCAGAGCTGATGAACCAGCCGGTGCTCCGGGGCGATCAGCAAGGCCAGCAGATCGGGATGCAGCGCGATGCGCTCCCTTGCTTCGGGAAACAGGCGTTTGCTGGCAACGAAATGCAGCGCGACCTCTGGCCTGTTCACCGGGCCGTCGAGGGGCACGATGCGTCCGCTCAACGTGCCACCACCGGCATTGCCGAAATCAGCCCAGACTTCATCGAGCACCACTTCGCACTCGTGGCTAGGCGTGGCATCCCGGGCATCCACTGGCACCAGACGCCAATACAGCTTTGCTGCGCCGCTGTCGACCAGGTCGCCCACCACCTGATAGCGGGGCTCATCAGGCCCGCGCAATGCCTGGCCAGCATCCAGGTATCCGCGCACGCCCCGGCCACGGTGTGCGATGTCCAGAAACAGCTCGACCCCCGCCTCTGCAAGGCCAGGCAGACGCGGGCCAGGCCCGTCGAAACGCACGGTCCAGACGCCGCGCAGCTTGTCGGCCAGACGCTGACCGGCAGTATCGGCAAGTTCGACCGTGGCCTCGTCGGGGGTCACCGGGAAAGGGTACCGGGTCAATTCGCGGTGCGCGTAATACACCGCCGGAACCGCGGCACCCGTCAGCGCCAGCCCGGCTATGAAACCTCGTCGAGAAATGCTCATCGCCCTACCTGTATCAGCCATGGAGCAGGCTGTATCCAAGCTAGAACGTTTGCCTTCGCGGAAAATTTACTGGCCCAGGCCACAGGGATTCTCGCAACGCGGCAGTGCCTGTGAGGGCGCGTCCCGAAAGCGAGAGCAGCGGCAACGGCGGGCAGTAAATTTTCCGTTTCATCGCTCGTTCATCCCAGATAGCGAAGGCCCATCACGCCTGCCCCTGATCGCCGACCCGACTGAGATGGCAATGACAAAACGACGTTCGAAAAAGGCTCTTTACATCGGTCTGCCGCTGGCTCTGGCCATCAGCGCCGGTGCCGGATTTCTGGTGTGGGAGATCGGTTTCAAGGACAACCCCGGCTACCCGATCAAGGTCATGAAAGAAGCCAGCGAGATGCAGGAGCGGATCCTCTCGTTCGACAGCCACATCACCCTGCCTCTCGAATTCGGGACCCACGGCCACGAAGCGGACAAGGATGGCGACAACCAATTCGACCTGATCAAGGCCAGCCGGGGTCGCTTGTCCGGCGCGGCGTTGACGATTTTCGGCTGGCCGGAAATCTGGAATGGCCCCAATGCACCGCACCGCCCGACTGCCGGGTTCGTCGATGAAGCCCGTAACCAGCAAGAGGTGCGCTACAAGATCATCATCGGCATGGTCCGCGATTTTCCCAATCAGGTGGCTATCGCCTACACCCCGGACGATTTCCGCCGCCTGCATGGGGAAGGCAAGTTCGTGATCTTCCTGAGCATGCTCAACGCCTACCCCCTGGGCAACGACCTCGATCAACTGGACCTGTGGGCCGCGCGCGGGATGCGCATGTTCGGCTTCAGCTACATCGGCAACAACAGTTGGGCCGACTCTTCGCGCCCCCTGCCCTTCTTCAATGACACCGCCGACGCCCTCGACGGCCTGTCCGACATCGGCAAGCAGGCGGTGCATCGACTCAATGATCTGGGCGTGATCATCGACGTCTCGCAGATGTCCACCAAAGCCCTGCAACAGGTGGCTCAACTCAGCCGCACGCCACTGGTGGCCTCGCACTCGGTCCCTCGGGCGTCGGTGGATATACCGCGCAACCTCAGCGACAAGGAACTGCAACTGATCAAGGACACCGGCGGCGTGGTCCAGGTGGTGGGTTTCTCGCAGTACCTGCGCCCGCTGAGCCAGTCCACCCAGGACAAGCTCAACGCGTTGCGCGCCCGTTTCGACCTCCCGCCCCTGCCCAATCTGGCCATGGCCCTGATGCCGGGCGACCCCATCATCGCCGCGTGGTCCGAGCAGAAATTCGGCCAGTACGCCAGCGGCCTGTATTCGATCCTCGAAGCCGAGCCCAAGGCCACGCTCAAGGATTATGGCGACGCCATCGATTACACCGTGCGCAAGATCGGCATCGATCACGTGGGCATCGCCTCGGACTTCAACGAGGGCGGCGGGGTCAAGGGCTGGGACAACGTCGGCGAAGTACGCAATGTCACTGCGGAGCTGATCTCGCGAGGGTACTCGGAAGCCGACATCGCCAAATTGTGGGGCGGCAATTTCCTGCGGGTCTGGGAACAGGTCCAGAACGCCGCGAAACCCGTTGCAAGCCGCTGACCCTTTGCCCTCTGACAGACAAGCGAACCACGCCATGACCGATCGTCGCACTTTCCTCAAACAGGCCGGCATTCTCGCTGCCAGCCTGCCGCTGGGCACCGTCGCCCTCAATCAGGCCGCCCACGCGAGCACGCCTGCACCGGCAAGCCCTCAGGACAAATGGACCCAGTTGCGTTCGCTGTTCAATCAGGACCCGGCGTACATCCATTTGTCCAATTTTTTGATCACGTCGCACCCCAAACCTGTGCAAGTGGCCATCGACATGCATCGCGCGCACATCGACCGCAACCCGGGTCTGGCGATGGACTGGGACCTGCAAGAGGCCTGGAAGCGCGAGGCCCAGGTGCGCGAATGGGCCGGGCGATACCTGCAGGCCAAACCTGGGCAGATCGCCCTGACCGGCAGTACCACCGAAGGCCTGGCGATGATCTACGGCGGCATTCATGTTCGCCCCGACCAGGAAATCCTGACCACGGTCCATGAGCACTACTCCACCGAGTACACCCTGGATTATCGGGTGAAGAAAGAAGGCACACAGGTTCGCAAGATCAAGCTGTTCGAGAACGCCCACACGATTTCGGTGGACGAAGTGCTCGGCGCCATCAAGCGCAACGTACGCCCCAACACCCGGGTGCTGGGCATGACCTGGGTGCAGTCCGGCAGCGGCGTGAAACTGCCGATCGGTGAAATCGGCAGGCTGGTGAATGAGCTGAATCAGGGCCGCGACGAAAAGGATCGCATCCTCTACGTGGTCGACGGCGTGCACGGTTTCGGCGTCGAGGACCTGAGTTTCCCGGACATGCATTGCGACTTCTTCATCGCCGGGACCCACAAATGGATGTTCGGCCCGCGCGGCACCGGCATCATCTGCGCCCGCAGCGAAGAACTCAAAGACGTCACGCCGACCGTACCGACGTTCTCTGAAGACACCAATTTCGCCACCAGCATGTCACCCGGCGGCTATCACGCCTTCGAACACCGCTGGGCCCTGAACGAGGCGTTCAAGTTGCACCTGCAACTGGGCAAGGCCGATGTCCAGGCGCGTATCCACGGCCTTAACGACTATCTGAAAAACCGGCTGGGCGAACACCCGCAAATCGAACTGGTCACCCCCACCAGCCCCGCGCTCTCTGCAGGGTTCACCTTCTTCAGGGTCAAGGACCGCAACAGCGACAAGATCGCCGCCTACCTGATGCAGAACCGCGTGGTCAGCGACGCCGTTTACCGCGACGCAGGCCCGGTGATCCGCACCGCGCCTGGCCTGCTCAACACCGAAGCGCAAATCGACCAGGTCATGACCCTGCTGGCGAAGACCCTGTGACGCCTCTCCTGTTTCCATTACCGAGAAGACCCATGACCCCGTTCAATCGCGTTTTCCGGCGCAGCCTCAAGGCACTCGCGCTGTTCACCCTGCTGGGCGCCGCCCATGGTTTGTTGGCGAATGCCGCACAAGCGGCTGAATCGCCGGCGCCGGGCACCGTTTTCAAGGACTGCAAGGACTGCCCGGAGATGGTCGTGTTGCCTGCCGGCACCTTCACCATGGGCACCCCGGACGACGAGGTCGGCCGTCAGCCCGATGAAGGTCCCCTGCATCAGGTGACCTTTGCCAAGCCATTGGCCATCAGCCGTTTCCAGGTGTTGGCTGGGGAGTTCGATACCTACATGCGTGAGACCGGGGTCAAGCTTGCGGACTTCGACGTGCGCCCCGGCCGTCATTGCAGCAATGGCAAGCCGATGTACCCGCAGCAACCGGACCAGCCGGCCGTGTGCATGGATCTGGCCGATGCTCAGGCCTATGTCGCCTGGCTGTCGAAGAAAACCGGCAAGCAGTACCGCCTGATCAGCGAAGCCGCGCGCGAATATGGCGCCCGTGGCGGCAGCACCGGGCCGTTCCCGTTCCCGTTCGATGAAGGCGAGGACTACCAGATCGCCAAACACGCCAACACCTATGGCCCACGGGACGGCTACACCTACACCAACCCGGCCAGGGCCTATCCGCCCAATGCGTTCGGCGTCTACAACATGCACGGCAACGTCTCCGAATGGGTCGCCGACTGCGCGCACAAGGATTACGTCGGCGCCCCCACCGACGGCAGTGCCTGGCTCGAAAAGGACTGCAAGCTGCAAGGCATTCGCGGCAACGACTACATCGAGGCGCCGGTGTTCTCACGCTCGGGCAACCGCAACGACATGTACCCCAACGAACGCGGTGACTGGCTGGGCATGCGCGTGGAGCGCGACCTCTGATCCCCGGCCTCTGATCTGTGGCCTCCGAGCCAACCTGCGTGACCGGACCGCAGCTCGTCTGCGGTCCCTCCCCTGCCCTAAATCGATCCCCTCACCGTTCGTTCGTTGACTAGCAGCCTTCTTTTCTTTTCCGCCAGGAAACTCACATGACCAAGCCAAAGCGCGGGGCAATTCAAGAATTGCTCGTCCTGCTCAAGCCTTTTCGACTGATCGTCTGCCTCTGCATCGTGCTCGGCATGATTGGCGGCCTCAGCGTCACCACCCTGCTGGCCACCATCAACAACGCCCTGCACGCCCCCGAAGGCCTGACCCGCACGGTGGTCGCCGCCTTCGCCGGCTTGTGTGTGCTGGCCTTGTTCAGCTCGATTTTCTCGGACATCGGCACCAACTACGTGGGCCAGCACATCATCGCCCGCCTGCGCAAAGAGCTGGGCGAGAAAGTACTGTCTGCGCCTATCGAGCAGATCGAGCGCTACCGCAGTCATCGCCTGATTCCCGTGTTGACCCATGACGTCGACACCGTGAGCGATTTCGCCTTCGCGTTCGCCCCCCTGGCCATTTCATTGACGGTGACCCTGGGCTGCCTGGGTTACCTGGCGATGCTGTCCTGGCCGATGTTCCTGATGATGCTGGTGGCCATTGCCATCGGCACCACCGTGCAATCGATCGCAAGGGCCAGGGGCATTCGCGGGTTTCATGAAGCCCGCGACGCCGAAGACGAGCTGCAGAAGCACTACAACGCCATCGCTGAAGGCGCCAAGGAGCTGCGCATCCACCGGCCGCGCCGTCAGCGCATGTTCGCCTCCGGCATCCAGGCCACCGCCGAGCGTATCTGCGACACCCAGATCCGCTCGATCAACACCTTCGTCATCGCCAAGACCTTCGGCTCGATGCTGTTCTTCGTGGTGATCGGCCTGGCGCTGGCCCTGCAATCGTTCTGGCCCAGCCAGGACGCCACCGTCATGAGCGGGTTCGTGCTGGTGCTGCTGTATATGAAAGGCCCGCTGGAACATCTGATCGGCACCTTGCCCATCGTCAGCCGCGCCCAGATCGCGTTTCGCCGGATCGCCGACCTGAGCGAACAGTTCTCCTCGCCCGAGCCCCATCTGCTGCTGGAAGACCAGGGCACCCGGGCGGGCGCGGTCCACCGCCTGGAACTGAACGACGTGCGCTACACCTTCCCCCCCGTGGAAGGTACCGAGCCGTTCAGCCTGGGCCCCGTCAACCTGACGATCAATCAGGGCGACATTGTGTTCATCGTGGGCGAGAACGGCTGCGGCAAAACCACACTGATCAAACTGCTGTTGGGACTCTACGCCCCTCAGCAAGGTGAGATCAGCGTCAACGGCGTGCCCGTCACCGCCGAGAACCGTGATGAGTACCGCCAGAACTTCACCACCATTTTCGCCGACTACTACCTGTTCGATGACCTGGTGCAAGGCAACCAGTCGGTTCCCCAGGACGCCAATCGCTACCTGGAGCGTCTGGAAATCGCCCACAAGGTCAGGGTCGTCGACGGCGCGTTCACCACCACCGACCTCTCCACCGGCCAGCGCAAACGCCTGGCGCTGGTCAACGCCTGGCTGGAAGAACGCCCGGTACTGGTGTTCGACGAATGGGCCGCCGACCAGGACCCGACCTTCCGCCGGATTTTCTACACCGAGCTGCTGCCGGACCTCAAACGCCTGGGCAAAACCATCATCGTGATCTCCCATGACGACCGATATTTCGACACGGCGGATCAGTTGGTGAGGATGGAGGCTGGGCGCGTGGAGGCCACGCCGGTCCCCGCTTGAGTGTTCGGTGAAAAAAAAGAAGAAATTTTTTCCGGTTTTCCCAGTGGTCGACGTCTCAATGTAACGAATAAGAACCATTAACAACTATACCTGCCAAGGTCTTAAACCAATGTCCGCATCTCGTCACATGCTTCGCCCGCTCGCTCAAGCGCTCATGTTGTGCACCCCGACTCGAAACCGACTCTGTTCGGCTGGTCTGGGTCTTGCCCTGAGCATTGCAATGGCGCCTTACGTTCAGGCACAGGAATGGTCGCTGAACATTCCGGCCCAGCCTCTGGATCAGGCGTTGCAAGCCCTTGGCAACGCCACCGATCTGCAGTTTGTCTATAGCCCGGAAAGCCTTCGCGGCCTGCGTTCCACTGCACTGAGCGGTCGTTACAAGGACGATGAGTCGCTCACGACCCTGCTCAGCGGAACCGGTCTTCGCTATCAGCGCAACGGCAACACCGTCACCTTGTTGCTGCCAGCCAGCGGCACGGGTATGGAGCTGAGTCCCACCAACGTGGACAGCACTCGCCTGGGCGCGACGACCGAAGGTACGAACTCTTACACCACCGGTGCCGTGACCATCAGCAAGGGTGAGCACAGCCTCAAGGAGACGCCACAAGCGGTCACCGTCATGACCCGCAAACTGATGGACGATCAGAATCTCAACACGATCGAGGAGGTCATGGAGAAGACACCAGGGATTACCGTCTACGACTCGCCCATGGGCGGTCGGTACTTCTACTCTCGAGGCTTCCAGATGCTCGGGCAATATCAGTACGACGGCGTACCACTGGACCTGGGGAACAACTACGTTCAGGCCGACAGCTTCAGCAGCGACATGGCGCTGTATGACCGCGTGGAAATCCTTCGCGGCGCAGCCGGCATGATGAAGGGTTCAGGCGGCACCGTAGGCTCGGTCAACTTCGTCCGCAAACGCGGTACGGATACCCCCCATACAGAGGTCACGTTGTCAGGCGGGACCTGGGATAACTACCGTGGACAGGTCGAT
>CAURWS010000004.1:0-21191 GCA_963528485.1 uncultured Pseudomonas sp.
GGTCAGCACCACGGCGATGCCGATCACGTCGTCGGCCAGCGCCGAAGGCTCGTGCTCGGCGACCGCAACCACGGTCACCAGCGCCAGCACCACCAAGCCCAAGCGGCGAATCCAGCCGCGCAGGAACTCGACCTGAGACTTCTCCCAGCGGAAATGCAGCTGCGCCACGCCACCCGGCGCGAGAACGCGGTACGCGGTGTAGAACACCAGCCAGGCCAGCGAGATCTGCATCAGCGCGGCGCCCAGATTGACGTTCTGCTCGCGGGCGTCGATCTGCAGCGCCAGCGCGCACGAGGCCAGTGCCAGTGACAGCGGCATGGCCAGAAGGATGTTGATGATGATCGCCAGCGGCGTCTGCCACTGCCGGTCACGCTTGAAGTGGCCGATGTCTGCATGCAGGCGATTGAGCTTGTCGTACAGCGCCTTGCGCTTCCACATCAGCACGCCAATCACCAGCAGCAACGGCAGGAAGATCAGCGGACGTTGCGTCAGGCCATCACTCAGCTCGCTGACCGTAGAGGTCCAGGGCAGGGTGGAAATCTGCTTCATCAGCCGCGGCTGAACGCGCTCGAACCACTCGAAATCCAGTGGCTTGTTACTGGGAATCCAGAACATCTGCTCGTCCAGGGTCTGGCGCAGGCTGATGGCCGTGCTGACCAGTTGCTTCTGGTTGAGCTGCAGGGTGATGGATTCGTTGAGCAGGGCGCTGAGTTCGCGATTCAGGCGCTCCAGCAGGTCGGAGCGGGTGGTCGCCAGATCGAGCAGTGTCTTGCGCAGCGCCGGGGTGACGTCTTCAGGCTTTTGCGTGGCAAGCAACGTTTCGACGTAATTGGCCGGGTTGCTCATCTGTTCGCGCTGCTGATTGACCTCGAATTGATAGAGGCGAATGTCAGCGATTTCGTCGGCCAGGCCGCTGTCGAGCTTGAGCTTGGGCAGCGACTGCTTCTGTTTATAGAGGATCTTGGAGAGCAGCAGGCTGCCGCTGAGCACGTTGATTTGTTCGTCCAGCGCGGCATCGGTCTGGGTGATGGCGTCGAGCTGGGTCTTGGTCTTGAGGTTCTGCTGGGTCAGTTCGTTGAGACGGTCGGTGCCGCGCAGCAGGTAGTCGGAAAGCTTGAGGTTGGCCGCGCTTTCCGTCGCCAGCAGGCTGCTGCCACCAGCCTTCTGCGCCTCGATCGACAGCTGCGTCACAGTTTCCTGGGATTGTGCGCGGCGTTTGTCGTTGATCAAGGTTTGCAGATCCTGAATTTCCTGATCCTGGCGCGCGACTTTCTCGGTCAACAGATCACGCTGGCTGCCGCCCAGGTCCTGCAGCTGGCTGTTGCCGGCCAGTTCCTGACGACGCAAGGCAATCAGCGCGTTGATCGACGCCAGTTCGGCGTTCAGCTGATTACGCTGATCGGCATTGATCGACTTGCCGCCGTCCTTGCCGGACTTGAGGATGCCGTTGATGGTCTGGATGCGTGTCTGACTGTTGCTGATCTCCGCTTGCGCGCGCTCCGGGCGGGTCTGCGCGGTGATGGTCATGCTGTTGGCGTCGTTGAGCGCCTTTTGCAGATCCGCCTGTTGCGCGCTGCGCTGGCTGAGCATGCCTTCGAGCTGCGGTACGTCCATGTTGGCGTAACGCTGGGCGACCGGGATGGTCTTGCTGGCCTTGAGCTTGGCCAGCTCACGCTGGTTTTCGGCGGTCTGTTTGGGTGCGTCGGCCAGCTGCTTCTTCAGGTCTTCAAGCTTTTGCTGGTTGTCCTTCTGGCTGGCGAGGAACGTCAGCGTCTGTTCCAGCACCTGCTGCAGGGCCTTCTGGTCGTCGGCTGACAGCTTGCGGTCGGCGATCTTGTCCAGGCTCTGCTGAACCGCTTCGCTGGAAGGTGGAGGGGTGTCAGCGGCAAAGGCCGGGACGCTTGAAAGGCAAAGCCCCAGCAAGGCTGAGGCAAAAAAGGTACGCAGCGTGAACATAGACACCGGGTCGAACAGTCAGGAAAGGTGAGCAGTTTAGAGGAACAGCCCGGGACCCGGGCGGCTTCCTTCGGGGAATCTGACGCCCACTTTGAGGATCTTGTTCCCTTCCATAACCGCAACTGTCCAAATAGTTCCGTTCCATTCGATCTGGTCACCCACGATGGGCGCGCCGCGATTCTTTTGAATGATGAACTGGCTCAGCGGCATATTCGAATCCAGGCCGTCGAGTTTCAGACCGTACAACGCCGCGACAGCCCCGAGCTGAGCGTCTCCCTCGAGAACGAAGTCGCCGAAGAAGCGCAGATCCAGACCCCGCTGCGGCGCTTGGCTGAACAGCTTGCCGAGGGCCGGAAGGTCGTGTTCGTGGCCGATCACGCAAAGCAGGTCGCCCGTCTCCAGCACCGTACTACCCGACGGATGGAGCAGTTGCTGACCGCGAAACAGAGCTGCGATCCGGGTGCCTTCGGGCATTTTCAGCTCGCGAAGGGCCGCGCCGATGCACCATTTTTCGGCGCCGAGTCGATAAACGAACAGTTCCCACTCGCTGGTCACGTGCACTTCCAGCGCTGCGCGGGAGATCGGCGCAGGATCAGGCGGCACCGTCACCTTCAACCACTTCGCCATCCACGGCAGGCTCGTGCCCTGCACCAGCAGCGACACCAGCACGATAAAGAACGCCAGGTTGAAGAACAGTTGCGCTTGCGGCAGGCCCGCCATCAACGGGAACACCGCCAGAATGATCGGCACCGCGCCACGCAGGCCGACCCAGGCAATAAAAGCCTTTTCACGCCTGTGGAACACGCGAAACGGCAATAGGCCGGCGAGCACCGACAGCGGCCGCGCCACCAGAATCATCCACAGCGCCAGGCCCAGCGCAGGCAGGGCAATCGGCAGCAAGTCATGAGGCGTGACCAACAGGCCCAGCACTAGGAACATGCCGATCTGCGCCAGCCACGCCATGCCGTCGAGCATGTGCAGGATGCCGTGGCGGCTGCGAATCGGCTTGTTGCCCAGCACCAGGCCGCACAGATAAACCGCGAGGAAGCCGCTGCCATGAATGGCGTTGGTCAGGGCGAAGACCGCCAGGCCGCCGGCGATCACCAGAATCGGATACAGGCCGTTGGCCAGGTTGATGCGGTTGACCAGTTGCAGCATCAGCCAGCCGCCACCCAGACCGAGGATCGCGCCAATGCCGAATTCCTGAATGAGGTGGCCCAACAGGCTCCAGTGCAGGCCGGTCTGGCCGCTGGAGAGCATGTCGATCAACGTGACCGTGAGGAACACCGCCATCGGATCGTTGCTGCCCGATTCGATCTCGAGGCTGGCCGTGACCCGCTCGTTCAGGCCCTTGCCGCCCAACAGCGAGAACACTGCTGCGGCGTCCGTGGAGCCGACGATGGCGCCGATCAACAGGCCCTGAATGATGTTCAAGTCGAACAGCCAGGCCGCGATCATGCCGGTCAAACCGGTGGTGATCAGCACACCCACCGTGGCCAGCGACAATGCGGGCCAGAGCGCCACGCGGAAACTCGCCACCCGCGTTCGCAGGCCGCCGTCGAGCAGGATCACTGCCAGCGCAAGGTTGCCGACCAGGTAGGCCGTTGGGTAGTTGTCGAAGATGATGCCGCCGCCATCGACCCCGGCGGCCATGCCGACGGCCAGGATGATGACCAGAATCGGGATGCCCAGTCTCGACGACAGCGAGCTGACCAGAATACTCGCGCCCACCAGCAACGCGCCGATCAGGAACAGGCTGTTGATGGTCGTGGCATCCAAGGGCGGTACTCCAGACAAAAGCAGAAAAGAACGCATACGTGGACCGACATGCAGTCCACGTGCCAAGGGATTTAACCCGTTGAATTAGCGAGCTGTCAAAGCTTTGTCGAGTGTTCCGCGCAAGATGCCCGGCCTGTTCACATCAGAACCAGCCGTCCTGCATTGTCAGGCAGAGGTCATCACGGTTTTGCAGAATCGCCAGCTCGTGGTGACACGCCGGGACCTCCCAAGTCAGAAAAAATCGCGCCGCTGCCAGCTTGCCTTCATAGAAAGCGGCATCGGCCGCAGTGCCTTTATCAAGACCCTCGGCTGCACGAATGGCCTGCTCCAGCCAACGCCAGCCAATCACCGTATGACCGAATGCCTTCAGGTACAGCGCCGAGTTCGCCAGTGTCGCGGTGACCTTACCCTGAGCCAGATCAGTCAGCAGTTCCAGCGTCACGGCTTGCAGGCGAGCGACCAGTTGTTCCAGAGGCTGACGCAACGCGCTCAACGAGGCATGTTCCTGAGCGCGCTGGCAGGTATCGGCGATCAGGCGAATCAGCTGCTTGAGCCCTGCGCCGCCGTTCTGCGCGAGTTTGCGGCCCAAAAGATCCAGCGACTGAATGCCGTGGGTGCCTTCGTGAATCGGGTTCAGGCGGTTGTCGCGGTAGTACTGCTCCACCGGGTATTCGCGGGTGTAACCGTGGCCGCCGAGGATCTGGATCGCCAGCTCGTTGGCCTTCAGGCAAAACTCCGATGGCCAGGATTTGACGATGGGGGTCAGCAGGTCGAGCAGCTCAGAGGCCAGCTTGCGCTGCTCCTCGGTCTCGCCGGTCTGGGTGTCGTCGAACAATCGCGCGGCGTACAGGCCCAGGTCGAACGAGCCTTCGACGTAGGCTTTCTGGGTCAGCAACATACGCTTCACGTCGGCGTGCTGAATGATCGACACCGGCGCGCTTTCCGGGTTTTTGCTGTCCGGCAAGCGGCCTTGCGGGCGTTCACGGGCGTATTCCAGCGAATACAGATAGCCTGCGTAACCCAGCATGACCGCGCCCATGCCGACGCCAATGCGCGCCTCGTTCATCATCTGAAACATGTAGCTCAGCCCTTGATGCGGCTTGCCTACCAAGTAGCCCACGCAATTGCCGTTATCGCCGAAGTTCAGCGCCGTCGACGTCGTGCCGCGCCAGCCCATCTTATGAAACAGCCCGGCCAGCAACACATCGTTGCGCATGCCAAGGCTGCCGTCATCGTTGACCAGAAATTTCGGCACGATGAACAGCGAGATGCCTTTCACGCCAGGCGGCGCATCGGGCAACTTGGCCAGCACCAGATGCACGATGTTTTCCGACAGCGGATGGTCGCCGCCGGAAATGAAAATCTTGTTGCCGCGCAGGCGATAGGTGCCGTCCTCAGCGGGTTCGGCGCGGGTGCGGATGTCCGCCAGGGAAGAGCCCGCATGGGGTTCGGTCAGGGCCATGGTGCCGAAGAAGCGGCCGTCGATCATCGGCTGCAGGAAGCGGCGTTTCTGCTCCTCGCTGCCGAAATTCTCGATCAGGTTCGCCGCGCCCATGGTCAGGAACGGGTACGAGGCCGACGCCGCATTCGCCGACTGAAAATGCGCGAAACAGGCCTGGGACAACAGCGTCGGCAGCTGCATCCCACCCGCCTCGAAGTCCCGCGCGGCATTGAGAAAGCCTGCTTCCAGGAACGCATCGACAGCCGGTTTCACCTCAGGGATCAGAATCGCCTCGCCGTTT
Organism: uncultured Pseudomonas sp.; assembly: GCA_963528485.1. Lineage (GTDB taxonomy): Bacteria > Pseudomonadota > Gammaproteobacteria > Pseudomonadales > Pseudomonadaceae > Aquipseudomonas. Next base: position 5,478 of record CAURWS010000004.1, read on the forward strand.
TCATAGCGCGGCTCGTTCTCGTCGTTCTTGCGGTTATGGGGTGCAAAAAACTTCTCGGCAATGGTGCGCGCCGTGCCGATCGCCGCGTCGAACGTCTCCCTACTGTGCTCGGCAAACCGCTCGCGTCGGGTCAACGCCTCGGCGTCCAGCACTTCATACAGCTCGAAAGCCAGATTGCGGGAACTGAGCAGCGTCTCGGACATGGCGGCGTACCTGTTGTTTGGATTGCCGTCGAGTCTAGGGGCGTGGGGGAGGGGTGAACAGGAAGATTGATTTGGGTGATGGAGGGGTAGAACGCGGGGTGTGAGCGATGCCAGATGCGTTAGACGGGCGCAGGCGGAAGTTTCCTACATCAATTGATGATGCCTCCGGCATTCATGGGGTGGCAGAGTCGGTATCAACGCACAGTCAGATAATCAGCCACATCTTGATGCCGGGAAGCTGAATATGAATGAGGTTATTCCCCGAAACGAAGTCAGGCGTCACCAGATAGGATTTATTGAAAGCCCGTTTTTTGCCAAGGTGAAAGTTGAGCGCGCATTAAATGATCCATCCAGTATGCGAGGGTTGATGGAATTGATTCGTGAGAATGGAATTTCCTTGGACGACTCTCAGCTGGAGTATCACAAGCGTAGAGTCATCGAGAAAATCGATCGTGGTGGGTGGTTTCTGATTACAGACAAGCCTTTCAAGCCGCTCAGCAACATTGAACTCGATAAGCATTATGGATTCAGGTTTGCGGTGCTTTCCTCAAAGAACGATCGGTCTATCGCGAGTTCGGCGAATTGCGTGAAATCAGACAGCAATTTGTGGAGGGGGAAGACCATTGGCAGATTTCTGGAAGCTCTTGGCATTGGCGCCCAGCTACGGCGGACATCGTTTATGAGCTGGAAGGGGATTGAGTCCATGCGCCACTTAAAACCTTCCGCTGAAACGCTGTTTATCGGGTGGGGACTATTCGATGCGATCTACATCGTCCGATATGCGTTCCTGAGTCTGAGTGCAGGACGAATCCCCTATCTGGACGACTTTAACAGTGGTGTTCAGCTACTTGCCGAGCATGGCGCATTACCAAAAGTGCTGGCGGTTTTGGTTTGGGGGCTGGAGATTTCGATTGTTGTCAGTTGCTTCCTTTTTTTCTTGAGATGGCGTGCTGCACGATGGCTGGCCTATTTTCAGGTGCCATTTCGGCTGATGTTTTTGGTGCCGTCAGTTTCTGTCCTGTTCATGGGGCCAGACCTGAAAGAGCGATATGGCATTGCGTTACTGCTCGTGCTCCTTGTCTTGTCTGAATGCTTGAAGGTCTGGACGCTTTGGGTGAGCCGGAGGGGCCACGGGGGTGATTGATCCCTGTGGGCGCAAAAGCGTTTCCTTGGTCAAGAATGATCAGTGACAGCCCTGATCCTTCGTCTTGCGCGATCTTCCTGTAGCAGTCCGGCTTGCCAGCGGTGGCTGTGGCGCAGCGCAACAGGCCGGAGACGTGGGCCAGGGATTCTTCGAGGGATTTGTCAGGTGGGTCGGGGGTGATTTTCAGCATTCGCGTCTCTCTCTTGGTGAAGAAAAAATGTCCTTCGCAAGAAAGGGAGAGGGCTGTAAGAAAGGGGCTACAAGTGTGGATATGTGTTGCAGGAAATGGCAGGTGAAGGGAGTAAGATTTGCGGCTGAGTGTGTGCCTGCTTTTGATTCTGACCGCAGGCCGTAGGCCAGCTTGCTGCGGACCGCGATCGGGCGATCTGCCGGGTACCGGCAGCAAAATCGGACAAATTCAGTGTGTCAGCTACACCAAATCAGCAGGTTTTGCTGCCGCTTCGCGGCAGATCGCTGGCAAGGTGGATCGCCACCCCGGCAGCTCCTACGCCCTCCGGACAGAAGCTGCTTACCCGATCGTCATCAGGCTCGCATTACCCCCCGCCGCCGCAGTGTTAACGCTCAATGCACGCTCGATCACCAGACGCTCCAGCGCGATGCCGGTTTCGCCTTTGGACAAACCGTGGACACCGATGATCGCGCCGCTGCGTTGGGCGACCTGCTCGCAGATGCCGCGCAGCTGGTCGGAGTCGCCGTGGTGCAGGACGGCTTCGATGACGATGTCGTCCTTGGTCCAGTCGCTGACCAGTTTGACGCGCGCCTGAACTTCTTTTGGCAGGCGTTTGTACAGCGGCTTGCTCAGCTCGTTGTCCGGGATGATCGCCGTGCTGCCGACCGACAGTACGGCTGCCAGTTGGGTCAGCAGATCGGCTTCGTCTTCAGCCAGGCACAGTACGTGCTCGCGGGGCAGGATGCTGTAGCTGTTGCGCTCGCCGGTCGGGCCCGCCAGCAGGCGGGTGACGCCACTTTGCGACTGCGCCGTGAACTGCGTAATCACAGCGTCCAGAGCCGCCAGCTGCTGGCTGGTCGCCCAGGCTTTCAGCGCGTTCAGCGGCTTGAGCAGGGTTTCGCGCAGGCGAGTGTCTGGCGCAATGGCGGCGTCGCCCTGTGCGAAGGATTTTTGCACAGCATCGGCCGGGCGGGTCGACAGCAGGCGGTACAGGTACAGCGGGCCGCCAGCTTTCGGGCCAGTGCCCGACAGGCCTTCGCCCCCGAACGGCTGCACGCCGACCACGGCACCGACGATGTTGCGGTTGACGTACATGTTGCCGGCGTTGACCGAGTCGATGACCTTGGCGATCGTCTCGTCGATACGGGTGTGCACGCCCAGGGTCAGGCCGTAGCCCGACGCGTTGATCTGGCCGATCAGTTGGTCCAGCTCTTTGCGCTTGTAGCGAACGACGTGCAGGACGGGGCCGAAGATCTCCCGTTGCAGCTCGTCGAAGCTTTCCAGCTCGATCAGGGTGGGCATCACGTAGGTGCCGCGCTTGATTTCGTCGCTGTCGGCAATCGCCACCTGATAAACGTTACGGCCTTTGTCGCGCATGGCCTGAATGTGTTTCTCGATGCCAGCCTTGGCTTCTGCATCGATCACCGGGCCGATGTCCACCGACAGACGCTCCGGGTTGCCCAGACGGCTTTCGGCCATCGCGCCTTTGAGCATTTCGATGACGCGATCTGCGGAATCTTCCTGCAGGCACAGTACGCGCAGCGCCGAGCAGCGCTGACCGGCGCTGTCGAAGGCCGAGGACACGACGTCAATGACCACTTGTTCGGTCAAGGCCGAGGAGTCGACGATCATTGCGTTCTGGCCACCGGTTTCGGCGATCAGCGGGATAGGACGACCCTGGGCGTCGAGGCGACCGGCAATGTTGCGCTGCAGCAGGCGTGCGACTTCGGTGGAACCGGTGAACATCACGCCCTTGACGCGATCATCACCCACCAGACGCGCACCGACGGTTTCACCTCGGCCTGGCAGCAATTGCACCACGCCTTCCGGAATGCCGGCTTCCAGCAGGATGCGCACGGCCTGAGCAGCCACCAGCGGGGTTTGCTCGGCAGGCTTGGCCAGTACCGGGTTGCCCGCTGCCAGCGCAGCCGCGACCTGACCACTGAAGATCGCCAGCGGGAAGTTCCACGGGCTGATGCACACCACCGGGCCCAGTGGGCGGTGGGCGTCGTTGCTGAAGTCGTTGCGTGCCTGCACGGCGTAGTAGCGCAGGAAGTCCACCGCTTCACGCACTTCGGCGATGGCGTTGGCGTAGGTTTTACCGGCCTCACGAGCCAGCAGGCCCATCAATGGCTGGATGTCGGCTTCCATCAGGTCGGCGGCGCGCTCAAGGATCGCGGCGCGCTCGGCAGGCGGGGTGGCTTGCCAGATCGGGCCGGCGCTCAGGGCGCTGAGCAACGCGTTGTCGACGTCTTCCAGACTGGCTTCCTGCACGTGACCGACGATGTCGCGCAGGTCGGACGGGTTCAGCACCGGCGCCGTTGCCCCTGCACTCACCGGGCTGCCGAGCATCGGCAGGGCTTTCCAGTCGTTATGAGCCGTGGCCAGCAGGGCCGAAGACAGCGACGCCAGACGATGTTCGTTGGCCATGTCGATGCCCGCCGAGTTGGCGCGCTCGCTGCCATACAGGTCGCGCGGCAGCGGAATGCGCGGGTGCGGCAGGCCGAAACCGCCTTCCTGAGTGGCCATGCGTTCGATGCTGGAAACAGGGTCTGCGACCAGTTCCTGAAGCGAGATCGACTGATCGGCGATGCGGTTGACGAAGGAGGTATTGGCGCCGTTTTCCAGCAGGCGACGCACCAGATATGCCAGCAGCGTTTCGTGGGTGCCGACAGGTGCGTACACGCGGCACGGACGGTTCAGCTTGCCATCAGAGACTTTGCCTACAACCTGCTCGTACAAAGGCTCGCCCATGCCGTGGAGGCACTGGAATTCGTACTGGCCGGGGTAATAGTTCTGACCGGCGATGTGGTAGATGGCCGACAGCGTGTGGGCGTTATGGGTGGCGAACTGCGGGTAGATGACTTCCGGGACCGAGAGCAGTTTGCGGGCGCAGGCGATGTAGGAAACGTCGGTGTACACCTTACGGGTGTAGACCGGATAGCCTTCCAGGCCTTCGACCTGGGCGCGCTTGATTTCGCTGTCCCAGTACGCGCCTTTCACCAGACGGATCATCAGACGATGACGGCTGCGACGAGCCAGGTCGATCACGTAGTCGATCACGTACGGGCAACGCTTCTGGTAGGCCTGAATCACGAAGCCGATGCCGTTCCAGCCCGTCAATTGAGGTTCGAAACACAGGCGTTCGAGCAGGTCCAGCGACAGCTCCAGACGGTCGGCTTCTTCGGCGTCGATGTTCAGGCCGATGTCGTACTGCTTGGCCAGCAGGGTCAGCGACAGCAGGCGCGGGTACAGCTCTTCCATCACGCGCTCGTACTGCGCACGGCTGTAGCGCGGGTGCAGGGCAGAAAGCTTGATAGAGATGCCCGGGCCTTCATAAATGCCGCGGCCATGTGAGGCTTTGCCAATGGAATGGATCGCCTGTTCGTACGACGCCAGGTACTTCTGCGCATCGTGCTCGGTCAGCGCGGCTTCGCCGAGCATGTCGTAGGAGTAGCGGAAACCTTTGGATTCAAACTTGCTGGCGTTGGCCAGGGCTTCGGCGATGGTTTCGCCGGTGACGAACTGCTCGCCCATCAGGCGCATGGCCATGTCGACGCCCTTGCGGATCATCGGCTCGCCGGACTTGCCGATGATGCGGCTCAGGGACGAGGTCAGGCCGGCTTCGTTGTGGGTGCTGACCAGTTTGCCAGTCAGCAGCAGGCCCCACGTGGCGGCGTTGACGAACAGCGACGGGCTATTGCCCAGGTGTGGGTGCCAGTTGCCGGTGCTGATCTTGTCCCGGATCAGCGCGTCACGGGTGCCTTTGTCCGGGATGCGCAGCAGCGCTTCGGCCAGGCACATCAGGGCGACGCCTTCCTGAGACGACAGCGAAAATTCCTGCAGCAGGCCCTGAACGATGCCTGCACGGCCGCCGGCGCTCTTCTGATTGCGCAGTTTTTCGGCGATGGAAGCGGCCAGCTTGTGGGTGGCGTCGGCCATCGGCGCAGGCAGGCGCGCCTGTTCCAGCAGCATCGGCACCACTTCCGGCTCAGGGCGGCGGTACGCCGACGTGATGGCCGCGCGCAGCACCGATTGCGGCAGGATGCTTTCGGCGAATTCGAGGAAAGCCTGATGGGTGTTGTCCACGGGTAGCTCGCCCTGATCGTCGGCTTCTTTGCCCAGACCGTTCAGTTCGTTGAGGGTTGCACCACTCTCGAGCTTTTCCAGGTAATTAAAGATCGCCTGTTTAATGAGCCAGTGCGGAGTCCGGTCGATGGACTGGGCAGCTGCTTTCAATCGCTCGCGGGTCGGGTCGTCGAGTTTGACACCCAGAGTGGTGGTCGCCATGTGTTGTCCTCATAAGAGCCACGGTGGATGTGGCTAAAGCTGTCGCCAAGATTAGCCGCGCGCCGTTCGGGGTGCAACCGGGTGCAACCCTATTTGACAAGATATTTCGAGATGCATCCACATGTCCTGTTGGAGTGCAAAAACAGTGCGCAGGTGTTCAGTACGGGGCCTTTATGCTCATGAAAAGGGCATCAGAACCAACTGGTTACAGTTTTTTAGCCGAAAAGGTGCAACTGAATGGCTTTTTCGGGGTTGCGCCCTTTGTCGGTTCCTGAATAGGATGCGCAGCTTTGGTGCAACCCGTTGCCCCTGCCATAAAAACAACGCATGGACATCCAATGAGCGTCAGTAACCCAACCCTGATCACCTTTGTGATCTACATCGCGGCGATGGTCCTGATCGGACTCATGGCCTATCGCTCCACCAATAATCTCTCGGATTACATCCTTGGCGGCCGCAGCCTGGGCAGCGTCGTTACCGCGCTTTCCGCTGGCGCGTCGGACATGAGCGGCTGGCTGCTGATGGGCTTGCCCGGCGCCATCTACATGTCGGGTCTGTCGGAGAGCTGGATCGCGATTGGCCTGATCACAGGGGCCTACCTGAACTGGCTGTTCGTCGCCGGTCGTCTGCGAGTACAGACCGAACACAACGGCGATGCGCTGACGTTGCCCGATTACTTTTCCAGCCGTTTCGAAGACGCCAGCGGTTTGTTGCGGGTGATTTCGGCCATCGTGATTCTGGTGTTCTTCACCATCTATTGCGCCTCTGGCATCGTCGCAGGCGCCCGCCTGTTCGAAAGCACCTTTGGCATGCCCTATGAAACAGCCCTTTGGGCGGGTGCGGCGGCGACCATTGCCTATACCTTTATTGGCGGTTTCCTGGCGGTGAGCTGGACCGACACGGTGCAGGCCACATTGATGATCTTCGCCCTGATCCTCACGCCGATCATCGTGCTGCTGGCCACCGGCGGCGTCGACACCACCTTCCTTGCCATCGAAGCGAAAGATCCCACCAACTTCGACATGCTCAAGAACACCACTTTCATCGGTGTGATCTCGTTGATGGGCTGGGGGTTGGGCTATTTCGGCCAACCGCACATTCTGGCGCGCTTCATGGCGGCGGATTCGGTGAAGTCGATCGCCAATGCCCGTCGCATTTCCATGACCTGGATGATCCTGTGCCTGGGTGGCACGGTAGCCGTGGGCTTCTTCGGCATCGCCTATTTCTCGGCGCACCCGGATGTGGCCGGCCCTGTGACGGAAAACCCTGAGCGGGTGTTCATTGAACTGGCCAAGCTGCTGTTCAACCCGTGGGTGGCCGGAGTATTGCTGTCAGCCATTCTGGCGGCGGTGATGAGCACGCTGAGCTGCCAATTGCTGGTGTGCTCCAGCGCCCTGACCGAGGACTTCTATAAAGCGTTTCTGCGCAAGGGCGCTTCGCAGATTGAACTGGTATGGGTCGGTCGGGCCATGGTGCTGTTGGTCGCGCTGATCGCCATCGCGTTGGCGGCCAACCCGGACAACCGCGTGTTGGGGCTGGTCAGTTACGCCTGGGCCGGATTCGGTGCGGCATTCGGGCCGGTGGTGCTGATTTCCGTGATCTGGAAGGGCATGACCCGCAACGGCGCACTGGCCGGGATTCTGGTCGGCGCGATTACCGTGGTGGTCTGGAAGCACTTCGAGCTGCTGGGGCTGTACGAGATCATCCCGGGCTTTATCTTCGCCAGCGTTGCCATCGTGCTGTTCAGCCTGCTGGGCAAGGCGCCGAGCGAGGGGATGGTGCAGCGCTTCGAAGCAGCCGAGAAAGAATACAAAGCGGCGTAACACGGACTCTGTAACAGCACGGCTTGCCGACGGTGGCGATTGTTCGGACGCCATCGCCGGCAAGCCGTGCTGCTACAGAGCGTTCTAACGCAACCCGCCATCAGCCCTTGTTGTGGTCGACATCCAGGTTGAAGAACATCACCTTGCCACCTTCGCTGGTGTAGCCGGTGTTGTCCTGGGTGTAGACCCCCGCCTTGAAGTACAGCTGCTGTGTGCGCCAGGTGGCGCTGATGCGGTCGTTCCAGACCATGTTACTGGCCCTGACGGTCAGCAGTCCTGCCTTGTTCAAATGAATGACGTACTTGAACGTCTCGTTCAGCGGGACGCCTTCGGCGATCTCGATGACCCGCGGTTTCTTGTCAGAAGGGTGAAAGCGCACTTTGGCGACGATGGTGCCGTCCTTGGTCGCGTCCTTGTACTGATACTCGAGCTTGAGCAGGGGTTGGGTGCTCTCGTACACATGAATCTGCCCGATCACCACGCGTCCGGAAGACGGCACCTGAATCACCTTGAGTTTGGCGTTCAGGAAGTTGTCGGCGTCGGGGTAGAACCAGTTGTGCAGCTCACCGTTTGACCAGGTTTCGCGCAGCTCGGTGCGCGGATAGATCGCGTTGGCAGTCTTGCTGCCGGTCACGGGGGCCCAGAAAGTGACATTGGAGGCACTGGAAGTGAAATATTTGCCGTCGTAGCCTTGAAGCAGTTGCTTGGTTTCAATCGTGGTGGGGGGCGAGCCCACGGGAATACTCAGATTCCAGGTTCCCAAATCAATCATTTCTCGTTCGTCCGGTTATGTCTCATTGCCAGTAAACGCGTCTGGCGCAAGGGTTTCAGGGGTGCTCCTTATACGTTTCGCGTCGCCGATTGTTAACGTGAAACCGTCCAACGGCTGCAGTCAATGTGCCGCTATTTTCCCTGCGCAGCAGACAGGGCAAAGGCCTCGGAGCCCTTACCGTTATTCGGGTTGCTTGACGTTTTGGGATGGCAAAACGGTGGCCTACCTTCACTTTTCCATTTTCAGGTCTAGAGTAAAGGCCAGTTGGAATGTGGGTGGAACCCTCTCACCAGGCAGTAACGTGAATGAGTAGCAGCATGGAATGCGTGCAACCCCCGCCATCAGGTGGTAAGTCAGTTCTATTGGTAGTCGATGACTACCCGGAAAATCTGGTCACGATGCGTGCGGTCCTGCAGCGGCAGGATTGGGAAATCGTAACGGCCAGTTCGGGCATGGAAGCGTTGGGTCTGCTTCTGGACGTGGATGTCGACATTGTTCTGCTCGATGTGCAGATGCCGGAAATGGACGGCTTTGAAGTCGCGCGCCTCATGCGCGGCAGCCAGCGAACACGGCTGACCCCCATCATCTTTCTGACGGCCAACGAGCAGTCCCGCGATGCCGTACATAAGGGTTATGCCAGCGGGGCGGTGGATTATCTGTTCAAACCGTTCGACCCCAATGTCCTCAAGCCCAAGGTCCAGGCGCTGCTCGAACAGCAGCACAATCGGCGTGCCTTGCAGAAACTCAGCCGGGAACTCGAATCAGCGCGGGCGTTCAACGCCTCGGTGCTGGCGAACGTGGCCGAAGGCATTCTGGTGGTCAACGAGGATGGCCTGATCAGCTTCGCCAACCCGGCCATCTGCCGCCTGCTGAACATGACGGACGGCGAGCTGCGCGGCACCGGTCTATGCCGCTATCTGCAAGAACCCGCTTTCACGGACTGGACCGATTCGGGCTTCTATCACCACTACCGCCGTGCCGACACCTACCGCGTTCACGACGCCATTCTGCTCAGCCCTGAAGGGCGTCAGATTCCGGTCGCGTTGTCTTGCGCGCCGCTGCCGGAAGAGCAGAAAGCGATGGTGCTGAGCGTATTGGACATGTCGGTGGTCCGCGACCTGTACAGCCAGCTGGAACATCAGGCAGTCACCGATTCGCTGACCGGCCTGCTCAATCGTCGTGGTTTCTATCAGACGGTCGAAGGCATGCTGGTGCGCAACGAGAATGCCGGGAAGTACCTGGTAGTGCTCTATCTGGACCTGGACGGCTTCAAGCATGTCAACGATTCACTGGGGCACGACGCTGGCGATCAGGTGCTGATCTGGGTCGCCGAACAGCTCAAGGACAGCCTGCGCCCCTACGACGTGCTGGCGCGCATGGGCGGCGATGAATTCGTGGTGGTGATCGACGGCCTGGACTTCCCCGAGCACGCGGCCAAGGTCGCGGAAAAACTCATCGACCGCATTTCGGTACGCCGCCATGTCGATGGCATCGAAGCGACGCTGGGCGTGAGTATCGGCATTGCCGTCTACCCCGATTGCGGCACCAACCTGGACGGCCTGCTGCGCGCTTCTGACATCGCGATGTACGAGGCCAAGCGCGCGGGGCGACATCAGTACCGTTTCTACGATCAATACATGAATGGCCGCGCGCGCTCGCGCCTGATGCTCGAAGAAAGCGTACGCACCGCCATTGAGGGCAAGGATTTCTCCATCGTCTATCAGCCGCAGATCAACGTCGTGACCGGGCGTACTCGCGGGTTCGAGGCGCTGCTGCGCTGGAATCACCCGGATGCCGGGGATGTGCCGTCGAGCCTGTTCATTCCGCTGCTCGAAGAAACGCGCCTGATCAACAAGCTGGGCGGCTGGATCTACGAACAGGGCGCGGCTCAGCGGCAGCGCTGGGAAGGGGTGTTTCCGGACGATCTGGTGGTCAGTGTCAGCGTCAGCCCTGCGCAATTCAGCATGCCCAATCTGGCGGCCGAATTGCAGCGTGCCATTCACCTGCATAACCTCAAGCCGCGCCAGATCGAGGTGGAAATCACCGAGCCGTCGCTGGTGCACAACCTGGTACACAGCCGCCAGCAACTGCAAAGCCTGCACGACATCGGCGTGCGGGTGTCGCTGGACGACTTCGGCGCAGGCGACAGCTCACTGGCGCACTTGCGCAATCTGGACCTGGACACCCTCAAGATCGATCGGCATTTCATCGGCGGCATGATGAGCTCGCCGCGCGACCTTGCAGTGGCGCGCAGCATCATCGACATGTGCCGCCTGCTGAACATCGAGGTGATTGCCGAGGGCGTCGAGACGCTGGAGCAGTATCAGTGGTTGGTGGATAACGGTTGCCTGATCATTCAGGGGTTCCTGCTGGCGCATCCGATGACGCCGGAGGAGGCGCAGCGTTTCGTCGACCCGATTGAATTGCCGACTGGGCACCCGCTGCTCGGCAAGAGCTGACGCGGTAGACTGACGCCTTTTGAGCCATTTGACCCGACGATGACCTCCATAGCCGCAACGCCGCTCAAATACCTGCAGGCCTACCCGGCGGCGCTGCAGGATCAGGTGCGGCAACTGATCGCCCAGGACAAACTCGGCGCCTACCTGCAACAGCGCTACCCCGCCCGGCACGAAGTGCAAAGCGACAAGGCGCTGTACGCCTACGCGCTGGCCCTCAAGCAGGAGCACCTGCGCAACGCACCGAACATCGACAAGGTGCTGTTCGATAACCGCCTGGACCTCACCCATCGCGCGCTCGGCCTGCACACCACGGTGTCGCGGGTGCAGGGCGGCAAGCTCAAGGCCAAGAAGGAAATCCGCGTGGCCTCGCTGTTCAAGGACGCCGCGCCCGAGTTTCTGAAAATGATCGTGGTCCACGAGCTGGCGCACTTCAAGGAAAGCGAGCACAACAAGGCCTTCTACAAACTCTGTGAATACATGCAGCCGGGCTACCACCAGCTGGAGTTCGATCTGCGCATCTACCTGACGTGGCGGGACATGCAGGGCTGACCTCGCTCGTCGCCCCCTCACCTGTAGCCGTGCTGCTACAGACGCGGGAATGGGCCGATGGCGTTGGTCATTCGCCGATTTGGTGAGAGCATGGCTGCACTTCTTCATCGACAAGGACCTGACGATGGACGTCAGCAAGACCAAGAGCAGCTTCTATCGACGCCTGTACGTGGCGTATTTGATCGACAGCGGCATCGCCAGCAGCGTTCCGGCCCTGACCGACGCCACCGGCATGCCGCGCCGCACCGCTCAGGACACCCTCGCGGCGCTGGCGGATCTGGACATCGTCTGTGAATTCGAACAGCAAGACGGCGCCCGCAACCACGCCGGGGCTTACCGGATTCGCGACTGGGGCGCGATCGACAGGCAGTGGATTGCCGGGCATCTGGCGCAGATCAAGGCGGTGTTGGGGTATCCCTGAATCGGCCTCAATCCAGATCCCGGCGCATCCCGATGTGCGGAATGCCATCTTCGACGTACACCTCGCCCACCGGATTGAAACCATAGCGGCTGTAATAACCCTGCAGGTGCGCCTGGGCCGAGAGGTAGATCGGCTGGTCCGGCCAGTTGCGCTCGGCGTGTTCCAGCGCCTGCACCATCAACTCATGGCCCATGCCTTTGTTGCGCATTGATGGGGCAGTGACCACACGACCGATGGTCACGTCGCCGTCCTGCTGGATCGGGTCCAGCAGGCGCAGATAGGCCACCAGCTCGTCGTTCTGCCAGGCCATCAGATGGCGGGTGTCGCCCACCAGATCAAGGCCGTCGACGTCCTGATACCAGCATTTCTGCTCCACGACGAACACCTGCGCGCGCAGCTGCAGAATGGCGTACAGCTGCTCCTTGGCCAGGGCGGTATGGTGTTTGCAAATCCAGTTGATAGACATGAAGCCGGCTCACGAGAAAAAGTCCATGCCGGATACTAAACGCATATGGCCCCAAGCCCAACGTCGGCGTGTGATGGCAGTTGTGACGCCGATCAGGACTTTGCGTGATTTTCTTGAAGTGCGGCACAGACATTGGCCGCTTTTGTGTTGTGCAAACTCGGCAACAGGTCTTCAATGGAGGCCACTTGCTATTGCCTCAAAACGGGTTTCATTGCCCGTCGCTCGCTTCAGGGATGTCACAGTGTCGCTGGATTGCCGCTGAAAAGAATCGCAGGCCACCACCTGTCTAAGGATCTTGAGCATGCTGCGTTTGCTTCGAGCCATGGCTTTGCTGGGAATGCTGTTGATCGCGCAGGATGCGTGGGCGGTGAAGCTGCGCATGGCGGGTGATGCCTGGGCCCCGTACTCGGATGTTTCGCTGCTCAATGGCGGGTTGTCGACTGACCTGGTGCGTACTGCGCTCAGCCGTGCCGGTTACACCGTCGATTACGAACAGGTGCCTTGGGCGCGGGCGATTCACGGCCTCGGGGAGGGGCGCTATGACATTCTGATCAATGCCTGGTACAGCGAAGAACGCACCCGCATCGGCGAATTTTCAGGCGAGTATCTGATCAACCGCTTGCGCTTGTTCAAGCGCAAGAGCGCAGACATCCAGTATCAGAGCCTTCAGCAGCTGCATCCCTATTTGATTGCCGTGGTGCGCAGCTATGCCTATTCGCCTGCCTTCGACAACGACACGGATCTGAAAAAGGTGCCGGTGGCCAGGTTCTCGACGGCCGTTCGCATGCTGGTGGCGGGGAGGGTGGACCTGACTGTCGAGGACGAATACGCCGCCAAGGTGGCCCTCAGCCGCGAGCCTGACGAGGTGCGCGACAGCGTGGAATTCCTGCCGCGCTCACTGAGCGAAAACAGCCTGCACATCCTGGTCAGCCTGAAAAATCCCGATCATGAAAAGATCGTCGCCGATTTCGACAAAGCCATCGCCGCAATGAAGGCCGATGGCAGCTACGACAGGCTGTTCAAGCTGCACGGTCTGTAATCTCGCCCGCTTCTTTTTCCGGCGCCTTGATCAGGTGCGCGGCCAGGGTTCGCAGCGGGCCGAGCTGACGACAGATCAGCGCCAGTTGCGTCTGCACCAGACGCTGCCCCTCGTCGATTTCTTCCGGCATCTGCTCCAGCTCCGTCGCCAGCGCTTCCTCGGCATCGCTTTGCACCGCCACGGGCTCACGGGTGGCCAGGCTTTGCGCGATCTCATCGATGCTCGACGCCAGACTCGCCCCCGCGCCTTCGATCAACTGCTCGCGTACCTCGCTCGGCAGCTGGGTTTCGCGATGAGCCCCCAGGCCCGAGAGGTAGCTCAGCAGCGTGTGCGACAGCACCAGGAAGCGGAAGCCCACATCGGCCTCTTTGCGGAAGTGCCCAGGCTCCATGAGCATGTTGGCCAGCGTGGTCGACAGCGCGGCGTCGGCATTGTGGGCGTTGCGGCGGGCCAGGCGGTAGGCGAGGTCGTCGCTCTTGCCCGCCGCGTACTGCTGCATGATCTGGCGCAAATAAATGCTGTTGCACGACAGGGTATTGGCCAGCACCTTGTTCAGGCGACGGCCTTGCCAGTCCGGCAGGAACAGGAACACCGCCAGCCCCGCGATCAGGCTGCCCAGCAGCGTGTCCATCAGGCGCGGCAGGAACAGCCCGTAGCCGTTGCCGACCTGATTGAAGCAGAACAGGATCATCACCGTGATCGCCGCTGTCGACAGCGTGTAGCGCGTGGTCCGGTTGACGAAGAACACCACCCCGGCCAGCACTGCGCACATCGATTGCAGAATCGGCGTGGTGATCAGGTCGAACAGAATCCAGCCTGCCGTCAGGCCAATGGCGGTGCCGATGATCCGCTGGCCGAGTTTGCGCCGCGTCGCGCCGTAGCTTGGCTGGCAAACGAAAACCGTGGTCAGGATGATCCAGTAGCCCTGAGAGGGGTGAATCAGATGAACCATCAGGTAGCCGATCACCAGCGCCAGCGGCAGGCGCAGGGCGTGGCGGAACAGCAGCGAAGTTGGCGTGAGCTGCAGGCGCAGGCGCGTCCAGACGTCCTTGAGCGTGCGCGGCGAGCGGTCCAGCAGGCTGCTGTCGGACGCGTCGGCCAGCGCATCGGGGTTGCTCGCGTCACTCAGCAAACGGTCCAGCGTGCCGAGGTTGTTGGCCAGTGCGCGCAGCGAACGCAGCAGGCCACGCCAGGCCGGGTTGCTCTGAATGCGCAGGTGTTCGAGGGAAGCGCGCAGATCGTCCAGCGCATGGGCGAAGCTGTCGTCGTAAACGAACGGCTGGCGCAACTGGATCGACACCGACAGATCACGGCAGGCGTTGCCCTGTTGGCGCAGCAGGCGCTGGCAGCGGAACAGCACGTCGCTGTGGAAAAATGCCTCGGCCAGGGAGTTGTACGGGTAGTGCGAGGAGCTGGCGCGCTCGTGGATGTCCTGAGCGAGGAAGTACAGCTTCAGGTAGCGACTGACCTTCGAACCGGGCCGACCACTGCCGACGCGGTTGAGGATGATTTCCTTGGTCACGTTGAGCGCGGCGACGACCTTGCCGTTCTGCTTGGCCAGTTCCAGGCGCTTGGCTTCGACGTCCAGCGTGCGAATGGGCTCGAACAGCTCGGATTTCAGTTTCAGGTACAGGCCCAGTTCGCGAAACAGCCGCGCCAGGGCCTGCTGCACCGGCTGGTTGGAGAACAGCATCTGCCACAATACCGACAAAAGGCCGTACCACGCAGCTCCCGCCACCAGCAGCATGGGCTCGTGCCAGAAATCCGTGACTTCGCCACCGCGCTGGTCCACGCCGATCATGGTGTAGACCGAGAGAATCAGCGTGGCGTAGGCGATGGCGCCGTAGCGCTCGCCCAAGGCGCCGAGCATCGTCAGGCAGAACGCCGCCAGCGCGAAGGCGCAGATGAACAGCACGGGGTAGGGGAACAGCAGTTCGACGGACAGCGCCGCGATGCTGAAACACACCAGCGTCACGGCCAGCGCGTTGAGGCGGCCTTGCCAGCTGTCGTCGGTCTCGGACAGGGCGCTGGCGATAATCCCGAGGAACAGCGGGATGACCAGCGACATCTCGTTTTGATACCAGCACAGGGCCATGCTGCCGGTCAGCGCGATGAACACCCGCACGCTGTAGGAAAACTTGTCCAGCGCCCACAGGCGGCGGAAGGTATTGCGCAACGATTTCGATGCCATGAACGCGGACGGCCTTTTTCGCGACTGATTCTGCTGGAGGATATGTACAGCGCCTGATGCGCGCTGTACATCCGGTTAGCAAAATTTATTCCCGGAGCCTTGCGGCAATCTGTCGCTCACTCTCACAGGGTTTCTGCGACGTCAGCCAAAGAGGTAAACGTTAGACA
>CAURWS010000005.1:0-20119 GCA_963528485.1 uncultured Pseudomonas sp.
GGTTTTAGAGATCAAAAAAAATAGCCGAGAAGCCACTTATCGAATCACAGCTACGGATTCTTCATTCTCTCTTTCACTAAAAAAAATCGGAAAAGAAATTTCCATCGAAAATCAAAACGTGAAAATTGTCTTGCCGCTAGAGCATTTTGCACAAACTCTTTATTCAAGCATTCGAGACTGGCTCAACCCTCTAAAATCCAGAATTGATCCGACAGATTCGGCTATGGCTGACTTACTCGATACGCTCGACAAATATCAAACCGCGTTTGAATTTCGTAATTGATACCGAGGCCTGTGCAATCTTTGGAAAAAACCAGAACTATATTCTTGTGCCTGCCCCCCTCTACACAGCCCACTTCCGCGATACGCATCACATCAAGTGGTACAACACGGAGCGGACGGTCATTTTTTTATGACGTAGGGATTGAATGAAAAATCACTATCAGTTTAAGCACCTCAGCAAAATCGAGCTTCCCAATGATGTCGATGAAGCGTTGATTTTTTTTGCAATGTATGAGCTGAGCGTAAAATCGACGCTATTCACCTCATTCACCATTGACGAGTTCGAAAAAACGCTATCGAACGGGCAATATTACGTGGCCAACAAGCTGATGACGCATAAAGGTAAAAATCTGATTTTTAAGGGAAAACTGGTACTTGCTGAAAAACCCGAATTGATCTCATTTCTGAAGACCGCTATCGCTGAAAACGATCTTCGCCCCCTGTTGATCTCCCCACTCTTCCGCATTAGGCCTAAGCAAGTAATCTTCATTTCGGAAGATGAGTGTCACTCTTACCTATGAACCATTTGGTCAAAGCTCTCGACTCGAGGAAGAAGCGTGGGTATGACGAAGTCCGTCCACTTGACTCAATTCAATATTTATTTCAGTACGCCATTAAGAAAGACAAGGAAAACTACGTCACCTACTTCTTAAAAATAGACGAGTCCAAATATGACGTATTTGAAGACTATGCCCACGAAACAATCCTCACATTCCCAACCTTGGAAGACGCGCTCCAATATTTAGAAAGTGAAGGTGCGGACATCAACAAATTAGGCCCTATCAAAGGAGCGTTACCGTTCTGACGATGTGGTTCATCTACACACGCATGCGCGACGAGCTCGCAGCATCGCATGCCATGTCGAGATCGGTGCCCGTCAGCCACTTGCCGTAATGCGCTTTCAGCTCGTCTTCCCAGCCTGCTACTTCGTCCAGTACCTGCTCGGCGCCCTCGCGGGACAACGCAAAATGCGTGTGGTGGCTGAGCAGGTTGGATCGGCTGATTTTCCGGCCCTCTCTGCCCACCGCCATGGCCAGCGTTTGCGCAGGGCCCTCGCCAAGAATCGGCAACACGTCGTACAGAGGTGACAGGCGCCACTGACCTTTCAGCCAGATCACGGCGTGGTTGCGTGGATGATCATCTCCATTGCCGACCAACGCGTTGTAGCACATGCGTTTGAACAGCTCGTGCAAGTCCTCGTCCGGCACGCCCCGGCGGCGCATTTCATCGGCGACCGCCGCGTATCGCCAGTCGTGGTGGTATTGGTCGTTCCACTCGGAGTCCAGCAGGGTCAGTGCGCTGAGCATCGGGATTCGTCGCGCTCCGTCGGCCAGAGGCGTGCGATCAAAGCGCTCGATGAGCAAGGTCGGTGGGGTTTCAGCGTGCAACGCCGTTTTGGCGACGTTCATGCCTTTGGACGCCGCAAAGGTCATGCAGGCGAATTCAATGGCGGGGAAATCGTAGTCATCGTAACGGTCGCGAGGCTTGGCCAGGATCAGCATGCCTTTATCCTGCAGCGTTCGCTTCGGTCGCGCACCGCCCAGCGACGAGCGCTGCTGGCGGATGGCGAGCGCCTTGATCGCGTCGGCGTCCAGTTGGTTGTCATACACGGCCTCGCAAGCCTTGACGAATTTCGCCAAGCCTTTGAGTGTAGGCATCGAGCCGTCTCCCAGACCTGGGGAAGGCGTTGGAGTGATGCCGGCCATGAGGTTGCCGATGCGGTCGCTGTTCGGTGACTTGAGCAAGAAATCAATCGACGCCAGCTCTTGGCCGAACGTGCGATGCAGCAGCCGCTCTCCCCAGCCATCGGGCATGGCATCGTTGATGAAACCCGGGATGCCGCGATTTTTGATAATGCCGGTGTAGGCTTCGCTGCGCAGTGGATAGTTGACCGGATCAGGCACCCATCCTTCGCGGGCCACGTGGTCGGGTGCATACACGAACTCCCCGACCGCGCCCTTCAACGTGAGCCTGCCCAACGTCTGCAGCTCTCCCGTCTGCGGATGTTCCATATAGATGTAGGCGCGAGACATCAGAAGTCCTCCGGCTTGGGCTTGACCAGCCTTACGCGGCGGGAGGCGAGGCTTTGATAGGTGTCGTCGTCCTGAACATAACGGGTGATTTGCGAGGAGCTCTCGACTCCGTCGAGCGAGGCAAAGACCTGCTCCATGAGACCAAGGCGCCACAGCACGAGCATAAAAGCGCGCAGGTCGACCCGTTCGGAACCCCCCTCGATCTTGCGAAGGGTGTGGGCAGAAATACCGATTGCCTGAGTGATATCCGCCTGACGCAGGCCCAGTGCCAAACGCCTGGCCTTCACCAGGAGCCCGATTTTGCTGAGGCTATCAGCACAGGCGACGGGGAAAAATGCTTCCATAATGTTCACTGGATTGAGCTTTAAAGACGATAACGTCGACTTTAACACGCGTTATGAACGATAAATCATCATTTAATGTTTATCTATGTGAACCTTATGAAACTTAAGACTCACAGAGGTAGACATTAAAAGCACAACTATTGACCAACGTTCAGTGCCGCTGGCCTTCACCAGGCCTCTGCGTCGGGCAATGCACCTCAAGCCCCACATCGAACCGCCGATAGTGTCTAATCACACCTTCGTTTTTTTCGTCTATCTCGGACAGACACACAGCAGTCCCGCAAGGAGCACGTTCGGCATGATCGTCGGTATAGATCTGGGCACCACCAACAGTCTGGTCGCCGTCTGGCGCGAGGGCGCCACTCAATTGGTCAGCAATGCGCTGGGCGAGCTGTTGACGCCCAGCGTCGTCGGCCTGGATGACGAAGGGCACGTGTTGGTGGGTAAAGCCGCGCGCGAGCGTTTGCAGACGCATCCGGCCACGACCACGGCGCTGTTCAAGCGCCACATGGGCAGCGCTCATGAGGTGAAACTCGGCTCGCGCAGCTATCGGCCCGAGGAGTTGTCGGCGCTGGTGCTCAAGAGCCTGAAGGCCGATGTGGAGCGCGCTTTCGGTGAGCCCGTGACCGAAGCGGTAATCAGCGTGCCGGCGTACTTCAGCGATGCCCAGCGCAAGGCGACGCGGGTGGCGGGCGAGCTGGCGGGCCTTAAGGTCGACAAGCTGATCAATGAACCCACTGCCGCAGCCCTTGCCTATGGCCTGCATCAGAAGGAAGGCGAGACGTCGTTTCTGGTGTTCGACCTGGGCGGCGGCACGTTCGACGTGTCGATTCTGGAGCTGTTCGATGGCGTGATGGAGGTCCGCGCCAGCGCCGGGGACAACTTCCTTGGTGGCGAAGATTTCGACAACCTGCTGCTGGAGCACTTCGTCTCGCTGCACAAAAGCGAGGCCGACTTCCCCGCCACCCAGACTGTGAAGCAGACCCTGCGCCGGGAGGCCGAGCGTGTGCGTAAGGCGCTGGGGCAAGACGCGAGCGCCGAGTTCGTGCTGCGTCATGCCGACCGCGAATGGCGCAAGCCGATCACCCAGGATCAACTGATCGAGCTGTACGCGCCGCTGCTGGATCGTCTGCGCGCGCCCATCGAGCGTGCCCTGCGCGACGCCCGGATTCGCGTTGCCGATCTGGACGAAATCCTGTTGGTGGGCGGCACCACGCGCATGCCGCTGATCCGCAAACTCACTGCCAGTCTGTTTGGCCGCTTCCCGTCCATCACCCTCAACCCCGACGAAGTCGTCGCTCAGGGCGCAGCGATACAGGCCGCGCTCAAGGCCCGGGACTCGGCGCTGGAAGAGGTGGTGCTGACCGACGTCTGCCCTTACACGCTGGGCATCGAGACCACCCAGCGCATCGGCGAGCATTACGAGGCCGGGCATTACCTGCCGATCATCGAGCGCAACACCGTGGTGCCGGTCAGTCGGGTCAGGACGGTGAACACCGTTAACGATCATCAGGCCTTCGTGACCGTGAAGATCTTTCAGGGCGAGAGCCGCAAGGTGAAGGACAACGTTGCCCTCGGCGAGCTTGAGATCAAGGTGCCGCGCCGCCCTGCCGGGGAGGTAGAGCTGGACGTGCGCTTCACCTACGACAACAACGGCATTCTGGAAGCCGATGTGCGCATCCCGCTGACCGGCGAGGCACACACGCTGGTGATCGAAAACAACCCCGGCGTGCTCACGCCCGAAGAAATTCAGGAGCGGCTGAAAGCCCTCGATTCGCTGAAGATTCACCCGCGTGAGCAGCAGGTGAATACGCACCTGACGGCACGCCTGGAACGCCTGTATCAGGAGTACCTGGGCGATGCCCGCGAACTGGTCGGCTCGTGGGCCAATCAGTTTCAGCGCGTGCTGGAAACTCAGGATGAGCGCCAGATCAGCGAGGTGCGCAAGCGCCTGGTCGAGCAGGTCGAACGCTTCGAGCGGGGGGACTGGTAAGCGCCATGAACCCTTGGACTTTGCTCGGCATCGAAGACGACGCCGATGAACGCACGATCAAACGGCAATACGCCAAGCTGCTGAAAGTCACCCGCCCCGACGACGACCCGGAGGCCTTTCAGCGCCTGCGCGAAGCCTACGAGCGGGCGCTGGACTGGGCGCGCAACCGATTCGATGAGGAGGATGAGGACGACGCCTCTGACACCCCGACCACGACCTTCGCGCACGTTTCCCAAGCGCTGATCGAGCCTGCCCAGGCGACCAGGCCGCCTGCCGCTACGGAAACCGTGATCGTCGATCTGGTGCAGCCCGCGCCTGACCCTCAGCTGCTTGCACGCCAGGCCGCGCGCGTATTGGTGGAGCACACCACCGCGCAGAATCTGCATCAGCAGCATCAAAGCGCGGTGGAGCAAGGGTGTGATCTGGCCTTTCAGCAACGTCTGCTCGAACACTGCCTGGACGCCGAACAGCCCGACAGCGGGTTGCTCAAAGCCGCCGCCGAACAGCTGCGCTGGCTGACGCCCTGGCAGACATTGCGCCTGAGCGCCGATCAGGAAATCCAGCTCACCCAGCAATTGCTGGAAAGTGAAAGCACGACGCTTGAGCACCTGCTGATCGAAGGGCAGGAACGCGCGTTTCTCGCGGCACTGGAAAGCCTGACCGAGCAGCCCTGGCTGGCGTCGCTCGAGCGTCGCGATCAGTTTCAGCGCTGGACGATGTTTTTCCTGCACAACCACAAGGGCTGGACCGCTGCGCTGTTCGAGCGGATCTGCACGCTGTATGGCTGGGACGACCGCAAGGGCATCTTTCCGGAGCCGGAATTCATCTGGCGGCACCTGATCGAGCGCTGCGAAAAATACGCCTACTTCGAGCATTGGCAGCGGCTGGTCGCCAGCGAAAAGACCGACACAGTGGAAGAAAAGGCCGCGATGCTGGTGCTCAAGCCCAGGCGCAAGGTGGACCGCCTGCGCCTGGCGCGTTTCTGTAGCGCGGACGTGTGGATCACTTGCGAACGCCTTTGCTCGACCATCAACAACCGCTACCCGGAAATGCTCGAGCGCTTCCCCGAGGCGGATCTTCAGGCCTGGCGCGAGTTGCAGGTGGCGCCGATGAATCCGTTGGTCTGGACCTGGTTTGGCTGGCTGCTGTTCAGTGCGTTGTTCATGGTGCCGAACGAGATGATGAAGGGCCCCGTGGATGGCACCAAGAACGCGATGGTCCTGCTGATATACCCCTTCCTGATGACAGGCATCTGCCGGATTTTCATGAAGGCATGGCGGCCGATTTCGCTGGCAATAGAAGACGCCGATGAGTGGTACATCGACAAGGTGCTGCCCGAATGGCTGCACTGGCCTGCCTCGCAGGCGTTGGTCATGCGTCACGGCATTCCGCTGGTGTTGATGGGTGTGGTGGTGGCGCAGCAAGGCTTCCCGGCGTTGGTGTGCTACTCGCTGCTGATGCTGGCGTGGATATTTCTCTCGCCCTATCGCCATCCGCAGATCTACGCCCCTGTGCGCGAAGCGATCAAGCGCTTCCTGCACATCAACAAAGGCAAGCTGCTGATGTCGGCGGCGGTGATCATCGGGGCTGCGATTCTTGCGAGCATTTACCCGCCGGAGCGTCACAACCTGCGCGTCCCCAACGCCGGGCAAACTCTGCAGACGGCGCCTGCGCATCAACTCAATTGCCTCAGTGACCAGGCCATCGCCTTGATGGACAAGGAATGCCAGAACTCGCTGATGCCGGAGCGCTGCGCCAATAACACCCGCGAGCAGAAAATCAGCCAGTGCTTCGTTCTGCAGAATCGGCTGCAAGGTGCTCCGGCCAAGGCTTCGGTACCCGCTCAGTAACACGAACCGGGCTGCTTACGACCTCCGCGCCGGAAATTCGTAAACAGCCCAGTTAGTTATACAATTTTATTAACCACCACCCTACGTAACTTGCTTAATACAAATACCTACACGCCATTACATGAGATGCTTTTTGCGTAAAGTATTTGCAAAGTTATCCTCAATGATTATAACTGCCTGTAGCCTGAACACTGGCTGAATACCGCTTCATACCCCGTTACAGGTCATTCCCCATGAATCATTTACTCTGGAAGTTATTTCCAAAGAACCAGCGCGAGTTTTTGCTGGAGCGACTTTCGGTCGTTGATCGTCAGGTGGTCAACAAGACCCTGTCGCGCAGGGCCCGGTTTCCCGAGGCTTTCGACCATTTCGAATGCATCTTCATTCATGTGCCCAAGTGCGCAGGCAGTAGCGTAGCGATGTCAATATTCGGCGACAGCCCTACCGGCCATCTGCCACTTTACTGGTATGAGAAGCAGTTCAAAGATCGCTATGAGCAATACTTCAAGTTTGGCTTTGTACGTGATCCATTACATAGAGCACTGTCGGCTTATCGTTACTTACTGCAGGATCCGCAGCCCCGGGACAGAACCGCTCATGAACTGGTCAGCCGTTACGCTCGATTCGATACGTTCATCGATGGCTGGCTGCATCCGGAGAATGTATCGAAGCAAATACATTTCGCGCCTCAATATCAATTCCTGCAAAACGCCATGGGGCAGATTGCCGTGGACTTCATCGGCCGCCAGGAACATCTGGAGACGGACTTCGCAGCGCTCTGTGAGCACCTGGGCATCAACAGCCAGCTGCGTCACATCAACCGCTCACCCGGCCCTCGTTATCAAACCGCAGGGCTGTGTTCAGACGCCTCGCGAAAGCGCATTCGCGAGGTCTATGCCCGAGACTACGAGCTGTTTTCCTATGACTGATAAACGATCCGAAGCACGCCCCTTGATCATCGATGCGCCGCTGTCTGTGGGGCAAAGCGAGCGTCAGTCGCTCAAGCAGCAGCGCGCCTGCTGCATCTGGTTCACGGGGTTGTCCGGCGCGGGCAAGACCACGCTGGGCAATCGTCTGGACCAGACGCTGGTCGCCCATGAGCTGCACAGTTATCTGCTCGATGGCGATCGTCTGCGCCGGGGCCTGTGTCAGGACCTGGGCATGTGCGAAGAGAGCCGGCGCGAGAACGTGCGGCGGATCGGGGAAGTAGCGAAATTGATGGTGGACGCGGGGTTGATCGTGATCGTCTCGGCGATCTCGCCCTATCGCGAAGACCGAGACGCCGTGCGCCAGCATTTCGCCGAAGGTCAGTTCATCGAGGTGCACGTCAGCACACCCTTGCGCGAGTGCATGCGCCGCGACGCCAAAGGTTTGTACAAGGCTGTGCGCGAGGGACGCATCAAGAACTTCACCGGCATCGACAGCCCGTACGAGCCGCCGCTGGAACCTGAATTCGTGGTCGACACCAGCGCCGACAGCGGCAGCCTGTTCATCGACCAGCTGCTGTCGCAGTTGCTGGAAACCCGGCCACGCAGCGGTGCTTATCAGGCCTTTACCGGCTCACACGCGCTGGCACGCTAATCCAGCAAATGCCCGATCAAGGGGAACGATTGGTCCGCCAAGGGGTTCACACCTCTTGTCTTTGAACCGTCTTCCCCGCGAGCGAACTGTATGGAACACGTACTTCCGGACACCTGGCTCAACGCCCTGCCGCTCCCCTGGCTCAATACGCTGCTCGCCGCCACCGTCGCTGTGTGCATTGCACTGCTGGGCCGCTGGATCGCACTGGTGGTACTTCGACGACTGGCCAAGTCCTTTGTTTTTGCCCAGCGACTGATTCATCGCGCCGAGGCCGCAACGCTCTGGCTCATCCCTTTGCTGGCGCTGCAAACCGTGTGGACCTCGGCTGACGACGACCTGCTGTTGATTAAAGGGGTGAGGCACCTCAATGGCATGCTGGTTGTGGCCTGTTTCACCTGGCTGGCGCTCAGCTGTGTCAAGGCGATTGGCGAAGCGGTGGCGATCCGCAACCCGCTCGACATCGAGGATAACCTGCAGGCGCGACGTATCCAGACGCAAGTGCGGGTGCTGGTGCGTTGCCTGAATGTGCTGGTGCTGCTGTTTGGCGTCGGGTTGATTCTCATGAGCTTCCCGCCGGTGCGCCAGATCGGCACGAGCCTGCTGGCGTCTGCCGGGTTGGCGGGTCTGGCCGCCGGTTTCGCCGCCAAACCGGTGCTGGGCAATCTCATCGCCGGGCTGCAGATCGCGATTTCCCAGCCGATCCGCCTCGATGACGTGGTGATCGTCGAGGGGGAGTGGGGACGCATCGAGGAGATCAGTGGCACGTATGTGGTGCTGAAGATCTGGGATGAGCGGCGAATGGTCATCCCGCTGCAATACTTCATTGAGAAACCGTTTCAGAACTGGACGCGCAGCACGTCGAGTCTGATCGGCTCGGTGTTCCTGTGGGTTGATTATGCGTTGCCGCTGGAGGCGTTGCGCGAGGAGGCCGAGCGTATCTGCAAGGACATCCCGCATCTGTGGGACGGCCGGGTATGCGTGCTTCAAGTGACTGACACCACCGACAGGGCGATGCAGTTGCGCGTGTTGCTGAGCTCGGCGGATTCATCGCGCAGCTGGGACGCACGCTGCCACATGCGCGAGCGACTGATCAGTTTCGTCGCCAAGCAATACCCGCAATGCCTGCCACAATTGCGCGCGGAAATGTCCTCACGCACCGTGCAGCCAGAGCGAGAGGCCCACGAGCCGCCAACCGAGATCGCCCGCCAGCCGCCCGTCTGAGAGAGGCCGCCCGATGCAGCGGCCTCACGTTGGACGCTTACTGCCCGCGAGTGACCATCACGAACTTGCCCATCATCGCGGCGGCGAACTGCTGGGCGCTCATCTTCTCGCCGTTGAAGTCCACCACGTCATTGGCGTAATGCAGGGTGGAGGTGATGTTGTCGCCCTCGACCTTGCCCAGCTGGAACATGATCGCCATGCCGCCAACCGAGTCTGCAGCGTCCTGAGCATTGCGGGCGATGGCTGCAGGATCCGTCAGACCGGCAGAGGTGGCCTGCAGGGTGGCCAGGTCGCGGATCATCGGTTTGGACAGCACCAGCTTCGCGTCCAGGTTGGTCAGCAGTTGCTTGAGCAATGCGGCGCCTGGCTGATCGAGGGAAGTGGGGTTGCCCAGGTCCATCGACAGGTTGAATCGGCTCTCGCCACTGGCGGTTTTCAGCGACAGTTTTTCCAGCTCGATATGCGGCTTGGCGGCGAGCAGCTTGCCGACCTCAGCCTGCACCATTGCCTGGTCGGCCGGGCTCAGGTGCGGCGTGTAGGTCTGACCGGTTGCGGCAGCGGCCTGGGCCTGTGGCTGGATCTTCTGCTGATAGAACTGCAGCAGGTTCTTGGTCGAGGCGATGTCGAAGTTGGCGAACTTCCAGAGCATTTGTGAGGAGCCAATGTCCTTGCCGTCGACGCTGATGTTGCTGATGTCGTAGGTCACCTGCGCGTTGAGGTTGCCTTCGACTTCCTGCAACAGGCTGGTGTTGACGAAATCCTTGAGCGCAATCGGTGGCTGGTTCGGCGCCTGGAAGGTCACCGACGCCGCCTTGGCGTCGCCGTGGCCCAGGTAGAAACCCGACTTGCCCTTGGTGCCACCGGTGTTGAACGTCACGTCCTTGAGCAGCAGGTGCACCGGGCCCTGTTCGGACGTAGCGGTCACGTCGAGGCTGCCCAACACGGCGTTGGCTTGCATTTTTTCGCCGTCACCGGTGCCCGAGGCGTTGAGGGTCAAGCCGGAAAACTTCAGCGAACCGGTCTGATCGTTGAACTCGAACGGCAGCAACTCGACCCGACCTTGCGCCGCGCGGTCGTAGCCCATGCTGAACTGGCCGGTCAGCGGTGGCTGGCCGTTGGTCATGGCAAACCACTTTTCCGAGAACACGTTCTTTTCGATCGCCATGTTGCTGGCCGCCATGACGGGCACCAGATTCAGGGACTTCACGCGGCTCCACGGAAAGGGGCCGTGCTCGATGTCGTCTTCGAACAGCAGCTCGACCGGACGGCCTTCGTTGAATTTGGGGTTCTGGAAGGTGAGCTTGTAGTGCGCGGTACTGGTGAAAAAGTGCCGATGCAGCGACAGCAGCTCGACGTTTGCGCTGCCTTCATGGCCGACAAAGGCCGCCTGAAGCTGCTGATTGCCCTGCTCAACGGCATCACCGAGCACGCCTTCCAGGCGGGTCCCCGTGTACCAGGCGCCTGCGGTGATGAGTGCGCCTGCAACGATGACAACGCCTACGGCAATGTTGACTGATTTTTTCATGTGTCGACTCGAAGATGTCCGTTCTTGAAGAGAGGTGATGTCTTCCCTGACTCCACAGGGTTACGGCGCCACGACAGGGGCGCTGGGCAGCATCGGCGCTGCCCGGAGCCCGGCGAGAGTAGCACCTGCCGAGGTCATTTTGCAGCCGCCGCGCCTAGCCAGCTCCTTCGCGCAAGGGTTAGGCTGGGCGCCAACCTGCAAACGGGATCGATGAAATGAGCAACGCGCAAAAGCCAAAGGGACCGATCAAGGCGGTGATTTTCGACATGGACGGCCTGTTGCTGGACACCGAGGGCATCTACACCGACGTCACCAACACCATCGCCAACTGGCACGGCAAGACCTTCGACTGGGCCGTCAAGCAGCATTCCATCGGCCGTGGCTCGCAGGATTTCGCCGAGTACGTGATCAGCGCGCTGGAGCTGCCGATGTCGGCCGACGAGTTCCTCACCGTTCGCCAGCCGATGCTCGACGAGCGCTTCCCCCACGCCCAGCCGATGCACGGCGCCGAAGCACTGGTGCGTCATCTGGCCGAGCACAACATTCCGATTGCCGTGGGCACCAGCTCTTCGCTGCATTACTTCCATGTGAAAACGGGCAACCATCGCTCCTGGTTCGAGCTGTTCCGTCACGTGGTCACTGCCGACCACAAGGACGTGAAAGCGGCCAAGCCTGCGCCGGACATCTTCCTGACCGCCGCGCGCCTGCTGGGTGTCGACCCGAAAGACTGCCTGGTGTTCGAGGATTCGCCTTTTGGCGTGACTGCCGCCAAGACCGCCGGCATGTACGCCGTGGCCGTGCCGGACTCGCACATGCCGGTTTCGCAGTACGCCCATGCTGACCTGATGCTTGGGTCGTTGGCGCAATTCCCGCTGGAAGAGTGGGGTTTGCCCGGCTATCGCGCCTGACGCGATTTCTGCTGCAGGAGCGCGCTTGCCCGCGAAGACGTTGGGTCAGATGACGCCATCGCGGGCAGGCGCGCTCCTACCACGAGGGTATGACCACTCATCCCTTGCGCTGTGCAATGAAATTGCCATCGCTCGGCGCTCGACTATAGAATGCGATCAATTCTTAATTACATCCGGCAAGGACGCCCGGACTGTTTTCAGTGGTCTCTATGTCGTCTGTCGATCGATCGCTCAACCTGCACGTTTAGAATCTCTATAGCGAACACCATGGCTGGTTGCACCGTTGGCTGGACCGCAAGCTCGGCAACACCAGCGATGCGGCGGACCTGGCTCACGACACCTTCGTTCGCCTGCTGACCCGCCAAAGCATCGCCACGGGCGCCGAGCCGCGCGCGCTGCTGACGCACATCGCCAAGGGCCTGGTGATCGACCGCTGGCGCCGACAGGACGTCGAGCGCGCCTACTTGGAAACCATCGCGCACCTCCCTGAGCCGCAAATGCCGTCGCCGGAAACCCGCTGGCTGATTCTGGAAGCGCTGTACCGCATCGACGCCATGCTCTGTGCGATGCCGGAAAAAAACCGCCAGGCGTTTCTCATGTCGCAGGTCGACGGCATGACCTATCCGCAGATCGCCACCGAACTCAACGTCTCCCTGATTACCGTCAAGCGCTACATGCGCGACGCTTTTCTTGCCTGTCTGAGCGTGGCCTGATGCCCCCCTCCATCGACCCGGAAATCCTCGGTGAAGCCGCCGACTGGCTGGTGCAGTTGCAGTCCGGTGGCGCCACCGATGAAGACCATCGCGCGATCCAGCGCTGGCGCGCGCGCAGCGCCCAGCATGCACAAGCGTGGCAACGGGCCGAGGCGATCATGGGGGACTTTCGCGCGGTGCCAGGCTCGATCGCCAGCGACACCATCAAGCGCATTGGTCGCAATAAAAGCATCGGTCGGCGTCAGGCGCTCAATCGCATCGGGCTGTTTCTGCTGGCGGGCCCGGCCATCTGGCTGGCGCAGCGAGAATTGCCATGGCAGGCGTGGATGGCCGATCAGCACACAGCCATCGGTGAGCAGAAGAACCTGACCCTGGCCGACGGCACTCGCCTGCTGATCAACACCAACAGCTCGCTGAGCATTGCCTTCAGCGCCACCTCCCGACGCATCGATCTGTTCAAGGGCGAGGTGCTGATCACCACAGGGCACGACCCGTCGCCGACCTATCGGCCGTTCATCGTGCAGACCCGCCACGGCACCGCCCGCGCGTTGGGCACCCGTTTCAGTGTGCGAGTGGAGGATGAAAGCAGCCGTCTGGCCGTCGCCGAAGGCTCAGTAGAAATGAAGCCGGCCCATTCGAGCACCGCCGTGATCGTCAACGCCGGTGAGCAGAGCGCATTCGGCCTGGAGCGCACGGCGCCGGTCGCACCTCTGGATCAGGCGAGCATGACCTGGGAAAACGGCATGATGGTCGCCCGGAACATGCGTCTGGCGGATCTATTGACCGAGCTGGGCCGTTATCGCCAGGGCGTGCTGCGTTGTCACGACGCGGTCGCCGACCTGACGGTGTCCGGGGCGTTTTCCCTGCGCGACACCGACGCCAGCCTGCGCCTGTTGCAGAGCACCTTGCCGATCAGCGTAAGCAGCCTGACCCGGTATTGGGTGGCGGTGGAGCCACGCGGGTAAGACCAGGTGTGCGCCCCTGACGTTTATTTTCACGTTCGCTGATACCTTTTTCCCTGTCGTTCGGTGTGGGAGAGAACCCCCTCACTTTCTTTGCTTCGACAGGATTGCCGAATGACCCTCAGGCCGCTCAAGCACTCGTTCAAAATGAGTCCCACTCGCTTCCCGCTCAAAGCCCTGAGTCTTGCCGTTGCCTTGATCGGTCTGGCGCCAGTGCATAACGCGCTGGCGGCCGATGCTGTGCAGAGCAGTGTGGCGCGCAATTACTCGATCGCGCCGGGGCCATTGGGCGATGTGCTGGCGCAGTTCGCGGCGACGTCCGGCGTGCCGTTGTCGTTCGATTCCAGGCTGCTCAATGATCGTCACAGTGATGGGCTGCAGGGCAGCTACACCGTGCCGTCCGGCTTCGCGCACCTGCTCCAGGGCAGCGGTTATTCCCTGCTCAGCACCGGCGACAACGGCTACACCGTGGCGCCCGAGGTCAAGGTTGGCGATGCGATGGAGCTGGGGGCGACCACCGTCAACGGCGAGCTCAACGCACAGGCCGACACCTATGGCGGCGGCCAGGTCGCCCGCTCGGCGCGCATCGGCGTGCTGGGCAATCGCGAGATCAAGGACGTGCCGTTCAGCGTGGTCAGTTACACCTCGAAAACCATCGCCAACCAACAGGCGCGCACGCTGGGCGATGTGCTGCTCAACGACGCTTCGGTGCGTCAGTCGGCGGGCTTTGGCAACTTTTCGCAGGTGTTCACCATTCGCGGCCTGCCGCTGCAAACTGACGACATCGCCTTCAACGGTCTGTACGGTTTGCTGCCACGGCAGATCATCACCACCGAAGCGGTCGAGCGCGTCGACCTGTTCAAAGGCCCGAATGCCTTCATCAACGGCGTATCGCCCCAGGGCAGTGGCATCGGCGGCAGCGTCAACATCGTGCCCAAGCGCGCCGAAGACACCCCGACCCGCAGCGTGACCCTGGATTACGCCAGCGACACCACTGTCGGCGGGCACCTGGACCTGGGTCAGCGTTTCGGCGAAGACAACCGTTTTGGTGCGCGCATCAACCTGGCGCAGCACGGCGGCGACACCGCCATCGACGACGAAACCAAACGCTCGCAACTGATCGCCGTTGCCCTCGATTACCGTGGGGATCGCCTGCGCGTCTCGACGGATTTCGGCTATCAGAAAGAACGCATCAATCAGGGCCGCGCGGTGGTGTACCCGAACGGCAGCGTGGTCCCGCATCCGCCGTCAGCCAAGGATAATTACTCGCAGGCCTGGAGCTGGTCGCAGCTCGAAGACACCTACGCGATGGTCAACGCCGAGTACGACCTGAATGACAACTGGACGGCCTACGCGGGCGGCGGCGCCAAGCACACCCGTGAGAACGGCGAGTATTCCTCGCTATACGTGAGCGACAACAACGGCACGGCGCGCACGGGCTTTCTGTATTCGCCCCACGACGAAGACAACAAAAGCGCAGTGGCCGGCCTGAACGGGCATTTCAACACCGGGCCTGTGACCCATCAGATGAACTTCGGCCTGTCGGGGATGTGGGGGCAGCAGCGCTCGTCGTTCGAAGCGATTCTGGCGGCCAATCGTCAGCCGAACAATCTCTACAACCCCGTGCAGATTCCGCGCCCGAGCGTGACTTACTTCGGCTCGGACATTCATGACCCGCGTATCGTCGGCAAAAACCGCATCAAGAGCGCAGCGGTTTCTGACACCCTGGGCTTTGTCGATGATCGCGTGCTGCTGACGGTGGGTGTGCGTCGCCAGACCCTTGAAGTCGACGCCTGGAATACCACCACCGGCGCGCGCAGCGCCAACTATGACGAGTCGATCACAACGCCCGTATATGGCCTGGTGATCAAACCGTGGGAGCACGTATCGTTCTACGCCAATCGCATCGAAGGCCTGGCCCAGGGGCCGACGGCGCCCGCAACCAACGTCACCAACCCCAACGAAGTGTTCCCGCCACGGCGCAGCAAACAGACCGAAGCCGGTGTGAAGCTGGACTGGGACAGCTACGGTGCAACGTTCGGCATGTATCGCATCGAGCAGCCGAACAGCGCGACCACGATCGCGCCGGGCAATCGCCTGGGCACGTTCAGCGTCGATGGCGAACAGGTCAACAAAGGCCTGGAGATGAACATTTTCGGTGAGCCGGTGGATGGCCTGCGCCTGCTGGCCGGGGCAACGTTCATGCACACCGAGCTGAGCAAGACATCCAACGGCCTCACCGACGGCAACCGCGCAGCGGGCGTGCCGCGCTTCCAGTACAACCTGGGCGCCGAATGGGACATCCCGGGCATCGAAGGCGCCGCCCTGAGCGGGCGGATGCTGCGCACCGGCGGCGAATACGTCAACGCCGAAAACACCCTGAGCATCCCGTCCTGGACCCGCGTCGACCTCGGCGCCCGCTACGGTTTCAAGGCCGACGACAACTACATCACCCTGCGCGCCAACGTCGAAAACGTCGCCAACAAAGCCTACTGGGCCTCCGCTTCGACGGCGAACAACTACCTGACCCAGGGCGAGCCACGGACGTTGAAGGTGTCGGCTACGGTGGATTTTTAAGCCCGGCCATCAAAGCGATTGGACTTGATACCTGTGGGAGCGAATTCATTCGCGATTGGCCATTACACCCGATACATATCCGTCGGATGTTCCGCCGTCTCGCGAATGAATTCGCTCCCACAGGCATTGTGGTATCTGGCTTACCCCACCCGCTTCAAATCCACCCCCAACGCCTGCGCAAACGCCTTCACCAGTGGGCTGCGCGGGGCGCTGTGGCGCAGGATGAGGTTGAAGGGCGTGCGCAGGTGGATGAGGTCGGGGCGCAGGGCGCGCAGCTGGCCGTCGCGCACCTGCTGGCGGGCATAGTGTTCGGGGAGAAAGCCGATGAAGCGGCCGGTGAGGATCAGAATCGCCACCGCTTCGACCTGGGAGGCTGACGCCGATTGGCTGTCGTAATTGACGAAGCTGGCCTTGTCGCGATGAATCGCATAACGGTGATTGATCACCTGATAATGGCGCAGGATGTCGATGTCCAGTTCGCTGTCGTTCACGTTGAATAACGGATGGCCCACTGCGCAGTAGGCGTGCGAGGGCTCTTCGTACAGCTCGAAATAATCGAATTCTTCGCGGCGCTGATACACCGGCACGATGCCGACGCTCAATCGCCCTTCCACCACGCCGCGCTCTATTTCGTCGAGTTGCGAGGCGTGCAGGCGCAATCTTACTTTGGGCGCTTCATCGTGCATTGTTCTGAGCGCGGCAATTAATGGCGAACTTTTATCGGACATCGTGTTATCGATAACGCCAATACTCAGGTCGCCGATCAGTTCATTTTGCGCCGAACTAATCCGGTCGCGGAAAGTGTCCACCGAGGCAAATAGTTCGATGGCCGCCTGATAGACGAGTTTGCCTTCTTCGGTCAGGTGAAAGCCTTCGCGACCGCGCGTGCACAGGCGCATGCCGATGCGGATTTCGAGGTCGGAGATTTGCTTGCTGATCGCCGCCAGCCCCACGTTCAGTTCATTCTGCGCAGCGCTGAAGCCTCCCGCCTCGACCACTGCCTGGAAGACGCGCAAGAGCTTGAAGTCCATTCCGCTGAGGGACAGGGGCGGACGGATCCCCGGTTTTGGCGGCACGTTTCCAGAAGTGGAAAGTGGAGTTTCCATAATGCTTATTTACCTCGCCCGTTATATTCAACAGGCTTTGACCCACAACAAAAACATGCCCGACAGACAATAATGAACACAGAAAATGGCGATTGGCAACCATCTGCACGACGCCCTGATCAGTGACCCGGTCGCTGATTTCAGAGAATAAAACCTGACACTTCGATCAGGACTTTTAACGCGAAACTGCCCCTCACTCTCAGCGATCACCCAGCCTCGAAAGCGTGCCAGACACACCCTGAACGGCCGAACGATGACTCGCTGAAATCGAATACGCACGGCCTGTACACGCTTGGAGAGACACCATGAACCAGAATCAGGCAGAGCGACTGCAAGCCGAACGCAAGAAGATCGAGAACGAGTTCGACATCACCCAGTACGAACACGTCCCGCGCCGTTATTACGGGCGGATCTTCTTCGCCACGCTGATCGTCGTCGCCCTGGCCGGTCTTGCCCGCGCCTTTGCCAATGGCCAGATCGAATGGGGCTATATCGGCCAGTTCCTGACCTCCGAGGCGATTCTGTGGGGCCTGCTCAACACCATCATCATGTCGATTCTGGCGATGCTGCTAGGCGTGATCATCGGCGTAATTACGGCGATCATGCGCATGTCGGCCAACCCGATCCTGCGCTATGTGGCGATCACCTACACCTGGCTGTTTCGCGGCACGCCACTGATTCTGCAGCTGCTGCTGTGGTTCAACCTGGCGCTGATCTTCCCGGTCATTGGCATTCCCGGCCTGTTCCAGCTCGACACCGTGAGCCTGATGACGCCCTTCGTCGCCGCGCTGCTGGGCCTCTCCATCAACCAGGGCGCGTACACCGCCGAGGTGGTGCGCGCGGGTCTGCTGTCGGTGGACACCGGCCAATACGAGGCCGCCAAATCCATCGGCATGCCGCGCCTGCAAGCGCTGCGGCGTGTGATCCTGCCCCAGGCGATGCGCGTGATCATTCCGCCGGTGGGCAACGAATTCATCGGCATGGTGAAGATGACCAGTCTGGCCAGCGTCATTCAATACTCCGAACTTTTGCACAACGCACAAAACATCTACTACGCCAACGCCCGCGTGATGGAGCTGCTGATCGTCGCTGGCATCTGGTATCTGGCCGTGGTCACGGTGCTGTCGTTCGGTCAAAGCCGTCTGGAACTGCGCTTTGCGCGCGGCTCCGGCAAGCGTTCGTAAGCAAGGCCCGGGAGATCAAGTATGAGAAGCATCGTCAAAGCCGTTGGCCTGAACAAATACTACGACCAGTTCCACGCCCTCAAGGACGTCAGCATCGAGGTCGAGCAAGGCGAGGTGCTGTGCATCATCGGGCCTTCGGGCTCGGGCAAGAGCACGTTGCTGCGTTGCGTCAACCAGCTGGAAAAGATCGACAAGGGCGGCCTGTGGGTCGATGGCGAACTGGTCGGTTATCGCATCGTCGGCAACAAGCTGCATGAGCTGACCGACGCGCAGATCGCCCGTCAGCGCCTGAGCACCGGCATGGTATTCCAGCGTTTCAACCTGTTCCCGCACATGACTGCGTTGCAAAACGTGGTCGAAGGGCCGATCCAGGTACTCAAGCGCTCGCCCAAGGAAGCCAACGAGGAAGCCATCGAACTGCTGGCCCGCGTCGGCCTTGCGGACAAGCGCCATTCCTATCCCGTTGAACTGTCCGGCGGGCAGCAACAGCGCGTGGCGATTGCACGCGCGCTGGCCATGCGGCCCAAGCTGATGCTGTTCGACGAGCCCACTTCTGCCCTCGACCCGGAGCTGGTGGGCGAAGTGTTGTCGGTGATGCGCGACTTGGCGCACAGCGGCATGACGATGATCGTTGTGACCCATGAGCTGGGCTTCGCGCGCGAAGTGTCCAACCGCATGGTGTTCATGGACGGCGGCCAGATTGTGGAGGCCGGCAGCCCCGAAGACATTCTAATAAGTCCACAAAACCCAAGAACCCAAAGCTTCATTTCTGCCGTTCGCACTTAAACCAGAACAAACGAGAACGACCATGAAAAAACTGATCCTCCCCACCCTGCTCGCGGGCCTCATGGCCTCCACTGCGGCCTTGGCCGAACTGCCCGCCAGCATCAAGGACAAAGGCGAAATCACCGCCGCCATCGTGCCGAACTACCCGCCGATGGACTTCAAGGACACCACCACAAATACCCTGACCGGCCTCGATGTGGACCTGGGCAACGCCCTGGCCGAACGTCTGGGCGTGAAGATCAAATGGCAGGAAACGGCCTTCGAGCAGATGGTCAGCGGCCTGGTCACCAAGCGCTTCGACATCATCCTGTCGGGCATGACCGATACCGCCGAGCGCCAGAAGTCGGTGACCTTCGTCGACTATTTCACCAGCGGCCCGCAGTTGTACACGCTGACCAAGAACACCGAACTCAATCAACCCGAAGACCTGTGCGGCAAGAAAGTCGGCACTAGCCGTCGCACCACCTGGCCGGCCGAAATCGCCGCGTGGAGCAAGGAAAACTGCGAGGCCAAAGGCAAACCGGCCATCGTCGTCAGCGGCTCCGAAGGCTCGGCCGATGCCCGCGCGCAACTGCGTCAGGGTCGTCTGGACGCCGCCATGCAAGGCAGCGAGACCATTCCGTACCTGATGTCCCAGGAGAAGGACACCTACAAGCCGCTGGGTCTGGCGATCTCCAGGCAGTTCACCGGGCTTGGCGTGAACAAGTCCAACCCTGAACTGGCCAAGGCGATCGCCGAGGCGATCCAGGCCATGATCGATGACGGCACCTACGGCAAGATCCTCAAGAAGTGGGATCTGGAGCAGGGTGCTGTGGCCAAGGTGGGCATGAATCAGGGGCAATAAACTGGCGCAGATCTAACCCTGTGGGAGCCGGCTTGCTGCGGGCCGCGATCGGACGAATGCGGTGTGTCAGTCAGCCTGGATGTGACAGATCCTCCGCCTTCGCCAGCAAGCCGGCTCCCACAAGGGATTGCATCGCCCGCAAGACCTGCACCAAGGCTTTCATAAGGACATAAGAACAACAATGGCCACCTA
Source organism: uncultured Pseudomonas sp. (assembly GCA_963528485.1). Lineage (GTDB taxonomy): Bacteria > Pseudomonadota > Gammaproteobacteria > Pseudomonadales > Pseudomonadaceae > Aquipseudomonas. The sequence continues at coordinate 20,102 of CAURWS010000005.1, forward strand.
CTCCCTCGTCATCCGTCG
>CAURWS010000006.1:0-19701 GCA_963528485.1 uncultured Pseudomonas sp.
AGGTGTGCCTTAAAGACTGCAATCGCGGGCAAGCGCGCTCCTACAGATTCCGTGTCGAGTTCATCTGAACAGCTTGTCCCGCACCTGCAACATCACCCCGGCATCCAGTTCGCCCCAATACTGCGGCTTGCCTGCCACGATGGCCGCGATGGGGATGCCGTCGCGGTAGACCAGCCGATTGCCGACCACCGCCGCGACCTTCGTGCCCGGCAACAGGGTGCCGGCCAGGTTCAGCGGGTCGACGCCACTGACGCCGATCAGGCTGCCATCCAGCGGGCGCTTGCGCACTTCTCGCAGCAGAGGAATGGCCTCGGGCAGGGCGAACTGCTCGCCCGCAAGGCCTGCAATAAAACGCCCACCCCGAATGTCACCCCGTGCTTCCAGGCGATGGAAGGTGCGCAGCAGCTCACGCCAGCTCGGCAGCCAGTCGGCTTCGCGTTCCAGCAAACGCCAGAACACCACGCCGTAGCGACGCAGCAGGGTCATGGCGATGTGCTCAAGCGTGTCGCTGTCGAGCTTTGCCGAGGGGCTGGCGGGCGCTCGACGCAGCAGGGCCCAGCGTCCGGCGTCGTCCATCCCGCCGATAAACGCCCCACGATTGCGCCGACTGGTGTGCGCCGCGCGTTTGCTGGCGGGGGTAATCAGGGCGCGCAATCCGGCGAAACTGTCGGCGTTCACGAGGCCCGCGCCGACCAGTTCCTGCAGGGCGTTCTCCAGCTCGGTGCGCAACAGATGCGCTTCACTGGTCAGTTCATCGAAGAACATCGCGCCTTGCGTCGACAAAACCTCATGCACCCGCTGCGCGCGCAACGACAGTTCGGTGGGCGCAGGCTGTTCGGTCAGGCCGCTCCACAGGCGTACTTGCGGGCGCGGCAATAACACAATCGGCGTGCTACGCAATGCGGCGCTGCCAATCTTGTTGCGACTGGTCAGACGCATCCACACCACCTTGCCGGACCGACACAGGTCATCCAGCCAACTCTGGGAATAATCCTTCAGCCGCGCGGGAAGAATGTCGCTGTCCCAGGCGCCTGCGGCCGCCGAAAAGCCTTCGAGCTGATCGACCACTTCCGGCAGTGCGGCTTTGCCCTGGCTCTGTGTTGACGTGGAGAGGTGCTGCCAGTCGAACAGAAACCGCATGAAATCCTGCAGCGAAACCGGCTCGATTTCCCGGCGCAGGCGTTTGACCGTGTAGCGATGAATGCGCGACAGCAGATGCCGCTCGCACCACTGCTCCTCGCTGGCGGCAGGGCTAAATCGGCCACGCAGCACGTAGCCTTCGTTTTCAAGCTGAGCCAGTGCTTGCGTGACATCGCCCGCAGGCAATGCCAAGGGTTCTGCGATGGCTGAGAGGGTCAAGGGGCCGAAGCCGCTGAGGCGAGCGCGCACCAGTTCGACCTTGGCGTCATCCTCGCTCCAAATCTCATCGAAGCCCTGCAACGCAGCCAGTGGCGGGTGCATTTCGGCAGCGGGATACACGGCCTGCGCGCAGGTCAGGCGCTCCAGGGCAATCCACAACGCCTGATCCGGTGTGACCTGCAGGCGCGTGGCGCGGCCTGATCGGGCGAGGCTCTCGAGCCATTTCATCCAGTCTTTCTGATCCCGCGCTTCAGGGCCGCTGACGCAACCCAGGCTCATCAGCGCTTCGTGCATTTCGTCGAGATTCTGCGGCCGCGGCCAGGCCTCTTCGGCCACCGCGACGATGGCCTCGGCGTCCAGTGCGCCCAAATCATCTGCCGATTCCGCATCGCTCCAGCGCCGATTGAGCACGGCCTGGGTGCGACGTTCTTCCAGCGGCGCGTCGTCGAGAAAGGTGTAGGGCTTGGCGTTGAGGATTTCAGCGGCGAGCGGGGAGGGCGCGGGCAGGTCGCGACTGATCAGGCGCACCTCGCCTTTTTCCATACGCCGCAGCAGGGTCAGCCAGCCCTCGGCGTCCATGGCCTCGTGCAGGCAATCGTCCAGCGTCTGCTCGACGAGGGGGTGTTCCGGCACCTCACGCTCGCCGACGAGGTTTTCCAGGCAGGCGATCTGGTCCGGAAATACAGTGGCGATCAGGTCTTCGCTTTTCATGCGTTGCAGCTGTGGCGCGACTTTGCGCCCGCCGGTATACCGCGGTAGGGCCAAAGCGACCCCGGCGTTCCAGCGCCAACGCACGCCGAACAGCGGGGCGTCGAGCACCGCCTGAATCAGGATGTGCTCGGCGCTGTTGGAATGCAGATAGCGCCAGACCTCGTCCAGCGCGAAGCTGTGGCTGGTGGACAGCGACAGCACGATGGCGTCTTCGCTGGCCGCTGCCTGCAATTCGAAGTTGAAGGTGCGACAGAAGCGTTTGCGCAGGGCCAGGCCCCACGCGCGGTTGATGCGGCTGCCGAATGGCGTGTGAATCACCAACTGCGTGCCGCCGGACTCGTCAAAGAAGCGCTCCATGACCAGCGTGTCTTGCGACGGCAATGCGCCCAGCGCCGCGTGCGCTCGCGCCAGGTATTCGACCAGTTGCTCGGCGCTGTCGGCGCCCAGGCCCAGCGTGCTCATCAGCCAGTCGATACAGGGCCGGAGATTGCCGGGATGTTCGCTCAGCTGTTGATCGATATCGGCTTGCAAACGGGCGACGGCAAACGACAGCTCATCGCTGCGCCCCGGTGCTTCGCCGAGCCAGAACGGGATGTTCGGCGGCACGCCCTGAGCGTCCTCGACCCGCACCCGGCCTGATTCGATGCGCAGAATGCGATACGAGGTGTTGCCCAGCTGGAAGATGTCGCCCGCGATGCTTTCCACCGCGAAGTCTTCGTTGACCGTGCCGATGTTCAGCGCTTGGGGTTCGAGGATCACGCTGTAGTCGGCGTTGTCCGGAATCGTCCCGCCGCTGGTCACGGCCGTAAGCTTGCTGCCACGCCGACCGCGCAAGGTGCGGGTCACGGCGTCGCGATGCAGATACGCCGCGCGCACGCCCTGACGCCCACTGTAGCCTTCGGCGAGCATGCTCAGCAGCGCCTGATAGTGGCCTTCGTCGACATCGGCGTAGGGCGACGCGTTGCGAAACATCGCCAGCAGCGCCTGTTCTTCCCACTCCTGACAGCTGACCTCGGCGATGATCTGCTGCGCCAGCACGTCCAGCGGCGCCTCGGGGATCAGCAGCGTGTCGAGCTCGCCACGGCGCACGCAATCGAGCAGCGCGGCGCATTCGATCAGGTCATCGCGGGAGACCGCGAACAGCCGACCTTTGGGCGTGCCGCCGACGTGGTGGCCGGAGCGTCCTACGCGTTGCAGGAATGCGGCGATGGAGCGCGGAGAACTGATCTGACAGACCAGATCGACATCGCCGATATCAATGCCCAGCTCCAGCGACGCTGTAGCGATCAGCACTTGCAGCTCGCCGCGCTTGAGCCGTTGCTCGGCATCCAGGCGTTGCTCCTTGGCCAGACTGCCGTGATGGGCGGCGACGGCTTCTTTGCCCAGTCGCTCGCTCAAATGCCGCGCCATGCGTTCGGCCAGGCGCCGCGTGTTGACGAAAATCAGTGTGGTGCGGTGCACGCGGGCCAGCTCGGCGAGGCGATCGTAAACCCGCTGCCAGACGTCATTGGCCATCACCGCCGTCAGCGGCACGGGGGGCACTTCTATGGCCAGGTCCCGAGGGCGGGCGTGGCCGATGTCGACGATGGCGCAGGGCCGGCTGATCGGGTCGCTGCCCACCAGAAAGCGCGACACCCGCTCGATGGGCTTTTGCGTTGCCGAGAGGCCGATGCGCAGCAAAGGTTTGTCACACAACGCCTGCAAGCGCTCAAGGCTCAGCGTCAGATGGCTGCCGCGTTTGCTGGCGGCGATGGCGTGGATTTCATCGATGATCACCGTTTGCGTGCTCGACAGCATGCGTCGGCCCGAGTCCGAGCCGAGCAGCACGTAGAGCGATTCCGGCGTGGTCACCAGAATGTGCGGCGCGGTCTTGCGCATGGCGTTGCGTTCTTTCTGCGGGGTGTCGCCGGTGCGCACCGCCGTGCTGATGCGCAGCCCTGGCAGGCCCTGCCGTTGCAGCTGTTCGGTGATGCTGGCGAGCGGATTTTGCAGGTTGATCTGGATGTCGTTGGACAGCGCCTTGAGGGGCGACACGTAGACGACGAAGGTCTGATCCGGCAGTTCGCCACCCATTTCCAGGCCCTGATGAACCAGATCGTCGATCACTGCCAAAAACGCCGTCAACGTCTTGCCCGAGCCGGTGGGCGCGGCGATCAGTGTGGATTGCCGGCGCTTGATCAACGGCCACGCCTGGGCCTGCGCTGGCGTGACAGCCGCAAACGTCTGGGTGAACCAGGCACTGACCGCCGGGTGAAAGGCGTCTAGTACCGGGTCGAGGGGCTCGGAGAGATTCATGGGCCCAGTTATGCGGTCACCACGCGACAGATGCAAGGCCCGGTGATCGGCGCGGCGAGCTGTGCACCGCTTGGGACTTATCCACAGGACGTGTTATGTTTGCGACCGTTTTTCATCTGTTTTTCAATTGAATTCCAAGACCGAGCCTGCTGACTCTATGCGAATGCGCCTTATGCTGTTGGGCGGCGGGAATGCCCTTGGGCAGGCGTTGATTCGTCTGGGTGCCGAGGAGGACATTGGCTTCCTCGCACCGCGTCCACCGCAAGACGGTTGGGATGCGGCAAGCCTGACGCAACTGCTCGATGACACCCGCCCGGATGCCTTGATCAACCTGGCTTACTACTACGACTGGTTTCAGTCGCACAGCGTAAGCGCCGAACGGCTGGACGCCCAGGAACGCTCCGTGGAGCGTCTGGCCGAGCTGTGCCAGCACCACAACATCGTGCTGGTGCAACCCTCCAGCTACCGCGTGTTCGACGGTTCGCGGGCCACGGCCTACAGCGAAAAAGACGAACCGGTGCCGCTGGGTGTTCGCGGTCAGGCCCTGTGGCGCATCGAACAAAGCGTGCGCGCGATCTGCCCGCAACACGTGCTGATACGTTTCGGCTGGCTGCTCGATGACAGCGCCGACGGCGTGCTCGGGCGTTTCCTGACCCGTGCCGAAACCGCTGGCGAGTTGTTGCTGGCCGACGACCGTCGCGGCAATCCGACACCGGTCGACGATGCTGCGCGCGTGATCATTTCGGTGCTCAAGCAACTCGATTGCGCGGCGCCGCTGTGGGGCACGTATCACTACGCCGGCCACGAAGCCACGACGCCGCTGGCGCTGGGGCAGGCCGTGCTGACCGAAGCGCGCCTGATGCGCCAGCTGGCCATCGAAGCACCGACCGCTCAGGCCCACGCTGCCAGCCCCGATGTCAGCGATGAACCGCAGAACGCGGTGCTGGCCTGCAAGAAAATCCTTCACACCTTTGGTATCAAACCCCGCGCCTGGCGTGCCGGTTTGCCCAGCTTACTGGACCGCTATTACCGTCATGTCTGATGCTCCTGTCCTCATCACCGGCGGTGCCGGTTTCATCGGCTCGCACCTGGTCGACGCCTTGCTCGCCAAGGGTTATGCCGTGCGCGTGCTGGATGATCTGTCCGCCGGTAAACGCAGCAACCTGCCGCTGGACAACCCTCGGGTCGAGCTGATCGAGGGCGATGTCGCCGATTCAGCCCTGGTGGCACGCGCCGCGATGGGCTGTCAGGCGGTGGCACATCTGGCGGCCGTCGCCTCAGTGCAGGCCTCGGTGGACGATCCGGTGAAGACTCACCAGAGCAATTTCATCGGCACGCTGAATGTCTGCGAGGCCATGCGTCACGCGGGGATCAAGCGCGTGGTGTTTGCCTCCAGCGCAGCGGTTTACGGCAATAACGGCGAAGGCCAGGCCATCACCGAAGACACGCCCAAGGCGCCGCTGACGCCCTACGCGTCGGACAAGCTGGCCAGTGAGTTCTACCTGGATTTCTACCGTCGCCAGCACGCTCTGGAGCCGGTGGTGTTTCGCTTCTTCAATATCTTCGGGCCCCGTCAGGACCCGTCCTCGCCGTATTCCGGGGTGATCAGCATCTTTGCCGAGCGCGCCGAGAAAGGCCTGCCGATTTCGGTGTTTGGCGATGGCGAGCAGACCCGCGACTTCTTCTACGTCGAAGACCTGGTCGATCTGGTGGTGCAAGGGCTGGAATCACCAGTTGTGGAAGAGGGCGCGATTAATGTCGGCCTCAACGCCACCACGTCGCTGAACGAGTTGCTGGCGGCCTTGGGTCAGGTGGTCGGCGCGCTGCCGCCGGTGACCTACCTGCCTGCGCGTTCGGGGGACATCAAGCATTCCCGCGCCGACAATCAACGCCTGCTGCAGCGCTTCAAGGTGCCAGCGCCGACGCCGCTGAATGTCGGGCTGGCGCGCCTGCTGGGGCGCTGAGGCCCGCACAATAAAAAAGGCCCCGATGATCGGGGCCTTTTATTTTGTCGCGAGTCCTGTAGGAGCGCGGTGTTTAAAACTTGTAACCAAAACCAACCATGTACACCCACGGATCGACGTCGACATTGACCTTGGTGCGACCAACGCTCAGGGCCGATGGGCCGTCCAGGGTGGCCTGGGTGTCGATGTCGACGTACCAGACCGCTGCGTTGACCATGATCTTGTCGGTCAGCATGTAGTCCATGCCCACTTGACCGGCCCAGCCCCACGAGTTTTTCAGGCTCAGGTTGCTCATGCCCTGGGCTTTGCGGTTGCTGCTCAGGTCTTCGTCATAGAACCAGGTGTAGTTCACGCCGAGGCCGGCGTAGGGCTGGAACTTCGAGTTGGCGTCCATCGGGTAGTACTGCAGCGACAGGGTCGGCGGCAGCTGTTTGACGTCTGCCAGCTTGCCGTCCAGACCGGCGCCCAGGCCTTTGATTGCAACGGTGTGCTGGAACGGCGTGGCCGCGAGCAGTTCGATACCGACGTGATCGGTCAGCATGTAGGCGAAGGTCAGGCCCAGTTGCGTGTCGCTGTCCAGCGTCGCCTTGGTGCCCGGCGCCTTGACGCCATCGAGCTTCAGATTGCCGCTGTCTTCGTTGGGGGCGGTGGTCGCGGCACCGGCGCGGACGATGATGTCGCCGGCCTGGTGAGCTTCAGCGGCGAGCGGGACGGCGAGGGCGAGCGCAAACAGCGAGACGCCGAGCAGGGACTTGTTCATGGGGGCTCCGTAAAGGCGTTTAAAAGGGATGCCTTATGTTACGAAGCGTCTTCTGCGCGGGTTTTGACACAGCTCAATGAAAGGTGGAACAGCGGCAAGTTTCAAGCTTCAAGCTGTCCGCGGTGTTGCAGCTGGGTCCGGCTTGCAGCTTGCAGCTTGTCACTTGCTGCTGCTTTCATCCGGCAGCTCGTAAACCAGAATTTTGTCCGCTTCCATCTGATACCCCGCATCGGCCAGGTCCGTGGTGCTGGATTTGACCTGCATCGGCCCTTCGATCCAGTACGGCTGGTACAGCTCGTCGACCTTGACACCCAGCTCGCTGGTCACGTGGACGATCTGGTTGGGCGGCGGGGGCGGCACATGAATGCAGGCGCCGAAATACGGCACCAGCAGAAAGTCAGTCACGCGGCCTTCCTCGCTGACTTCCAGCGGCACGATGTAACCGGGCAGGCGCACCGTCTGGCCATCGAGGGCCTTCACCACCGGGGCGTGGGGCGCCAGTTGATGGGCGGCGGGCGCGGACTCCATCGACAGGGTGTCCGCCATTTTCGACAGGTCATGGATCGGTGCAGTGAGCAGCTTCACCGGCGGCGCGTCGGGCGGGATCATCTCCTCCCAAGTCAGCACCCGCAGGTCCTGCGCCCAGGCAGACGAGGCGACCCCCAACAAAAACAACAGCCACACCCTGCGCATCACAACGTCCTCACAAGCGAATCGACAGGCCATCGGCCAGTGACTGGCGATAGGCGCGCCAGGCTGGCACCGTGCCCATCAGCAGCGCAGCGCCGAGAATGCCGCCCAGCAGCGTCCATTCATAAGCGCTGGGCAGCGACAATGGCAAGTACAAACCGTAGTTGGCCTGCACGTAACCCTGAGCCGCGGCGATGCCGATGTACAGCAGCGCCAGGCCACTGACCGCGCCTGCCAAGGCCAGCGCGAAGGCTTCGAGAATCAGCAGGCTCGCCACATGCCAGGGTCGTGCGCCCACCGACCGCAAAATCGCCATCTCCCGGCGGCGCTCGTTGAGGCTGGTGAGAATCGCCGTCAGCATACCGATCAAGCCGGTCAGCACCACGAACAGCGAGATCACGAACAGCGCCTTTTCCGCCGTGCCCATCAGGCTCCACAGCTCTTGCAGCGCGACGCCCGGCAGGATCGCCAGCATTGGCTCGCCGCGAAATTCGTTGATCTCCCGTTGCAGGGCGAACGTGGAAATCTTGTTGTTCAGGCCGAGCATGAACGCCGTGATGGCCGTGGGCGTGAGGGCCATGTTTCGCGCCTGATCGGCGGTGATGCGGCCAGCGCCCTGTGCGGGCACGCCGTTGTGCCAGTCGATGTGAATCGCTTCCATGCCGCCCAGACTGATGTGCAGCGTGCGGTCCACCGGTGTACCGGTGCGCTTGAGAATACCGACCACGGTGAACGGCTTGTCGTCATGTTTGACCAGGCTGACCACGGCCACGCCATGGGCCAGCACCAGTTTGTCGCCGAGCTTGTAATGCAGCGCCTCGGCGACTTCCGCACCGAGCACCACTTCGAACGGGTCCGTGGCGAACGGGCGGCCATCGGCCATTTCCAGATGCTGCTGACGGCCGTACTGGTAGTGCTCGAAATACGATTCGTTGGTGCCCATCACTCGATAACCGCGATGGCTGTCGCCCAGGGAAATCGGGATCGCCCACTTCACCTGCTTGCTGCCTGCGAAGTGCTCGAAGCTGTCCCAGCGGATGTTGTTGGTGGCGTTGCCGATGCGAAACACCGAGTAAAGCAGCAGGTTCACCGAGCCCGAACGGGCGCCGACGATCAGGTCGGTGCCGCTGATGGTGCTGGCGAAACTGGCGCGGGCTTCGGTGCGCACCCGCTCGACCGCCAGCAGCAGGCAGACGGAGAGCGCAATGGCGAAGGCCGTAAGAAAGGCAGTGAAGCGGCGGTTGGCAAGACTGGCCAGCGCCAGGCGAAGAAGATACATCTCAAACCTCGGGGGCGACGGCGGCGCGATTGAGTTCGGCCAGCGACAGGTTGCGGTCGAACAGCGGCGCCAGGCTCTGATCATGGCTGACGAACAACAGGCTCGCCCCGGCCTCGCGGCATTCGGCGAACAGCAATTGAATGAAGGCTTCCCGCGCATCGGCGTCCAGCGCCGAAGTGGGTTCGTCGGCGATCACCAGCTCCGGTTGGCCGATCAGGGCGCGAGCGGCTGCGACCCGCTGTTGCTGGCCGATGGACAGCGAATCGGCGCGACGCTCGAGCAACTGCGGGTCCTTCAGGCCCAGGTGGGCGAGCAAGGTGGCGGCGGCTTTGTCGACACTGCCGTGGCGTTGCGTCGCCCGTTCAGCGCGCATCTTGGAGAAATGGCAAGGCAGCTCGACGTTTTCCCGCACCGACAGAAACGGCAACAGGTTGAACTGCTGAAAAATGTAACCGGTGTGGTCAACGCGAAAACGATCGCGGGCGCTGGCCGACAATTGGGTCAGCTCCTGGCCGAGCAGGCGAATGCTGCCGCGATTGGGCTTCTGCACACCGCCGAGCAGGCCCAGCAACGTGGTTTTGCCGCTGCCGCTGGGGCCTTTGAGGAACAGGGTTTCGCCGGGCTCCAGGCGAAACGCTGGAATGTCCAACAGTTGTGGGTGCCCCGGCCAGGTGAAGCCGAGTTCGGACAGCTCGATAAGTGCTTGAGTCATGGCCTGAGTCATATCCAGAAATGAACGACCGGAGAAGTCCCGGTCGTGTGTGCAGGCGCCCGGCTTAGAACGTGACGATCGGGTTGCTCGGACGCACTTCTGCGCCCATCTGGCGTTTCGGCGTCACCAATTGGACCTGAATGGTCTGGGTGGCCGGAAAGGTGTTGAATAGCTGGGTCAGGTCCAGCTTGTTGAATACCGCAGGTGTCGTGCAGGTGAACTGATAGTGACCGTGGATTTCGCTGTGCTCGTGTTCATGCTCGTCGGCATCGCCGTCGTCATGATCGTCATCCTTGTCACCGAACAGCGGGCTTTCCAGCTTGGCCTTGACCACGGTGCAGCCTGCGGCTTCCGGAATGCTGAACAGGCCGTGGGGCTTGAGCAGCGACTCGCGAGCCAGGGCCAGCTTCATTTTGTCGGCGTCTGTGGTGGCGGGGTGTTCGAAACCGACGATATTCATGGCCGGGGTGTCCAGCTCGAACTCCAGGGTGTGGCCGTCCAGCGCCATATCCAGCCGCGCCACACCATGCACATGCGCGCCGAGGCTGCCGTGCTCATGATCGTGATCATGTTCGTCAGCGGCGTGGGCGATGGCCAAAGGAAGCAGCGCGAAAGGCAAAGCGAGTAGCAGACGACGCATGAGGAAGGCTCCGGGAGGGTCAGAAATTGTTATGTGATCTTATAACAATATATTCGTCGTGTTCTTAACTTTTTCCGCAGCCTGACTATATGACGTCGAACCTGACCGCCAGATGAACACAGGAGGGATGCGGGGTCTGAAATCCTGTGGGACCATGCCACACCACCAATCAGAGGACACACATCATGTTGCGAATCCGTGGAACCGTCGGCGATCTACCGGTGGATCTGACTGTGGAAATGGACGATGGCGACTGGGCGAAGCTGGGGGCGCAACTGAATATTCAGCCGCAAGAGACTCAGGTGCCGAGTGGCGCGACCACGACAAAGCCACTGGCCAGTCGCAACGATGCCGTCTGGGACATTGCTCAGGACCTGCTGCGCAAGGCCGGGCACATGAGCGGGCCGGATCTGCTGGGGCAACTGGAAGGGCTGGCGGGCAGCACAGCGGCAGGCAAACGCCTGATGGTGCGCATGCGCCACAGTGCCAACGTCAGAGTCGAAAGCCATGGCGATGCGCCGGAGTATCACTGGGTTGATCAGTAGAGTGCAGCAAATAGCTTGCGGCGATAGGTCGTGACCAGCGGGTGATCGTTGCCCAGCAGGTCGAACACCTGCAGCAGCGTCTTGTGCGGCAGGCCTTCGTTGTAGTTGCGATTGCGGGTGAACAGCTTGAGCAGGCCGTCCAGCGCCGCGTCGTATTGCTGGCGGGACAATTGCTGGATCGCCAGTTGATAGGCCGCTTCGTCGTCCTGCGGGTTTTGCGCCAGACGGGTTTTCAGGTCGGCGGCGTCCGGCAGGGCTTTCGCTTCGCCGAGGAAGGTCAATTGAGCCTTGGCGCCGGCCAGCGCTGCCTTGTGCTCATCCCCCTTCACAGCATCCAGCACGGCACGGGCTTCGGTCAGCTCGCCGCGCTCGGCCAGGCAGCGAGCGTACAGAATCAGCGCCGCGGCGTTGGTGTTGTCTTCGGTCAGAATGGTCTGCAGAACGGCTTCGGCTTCAGCGAAGTGGCTTTCGGCGAACATCGCCTGGGCGGTTGCCAGCGGGTCGGCGGCAGCCGGTGGCGGCAGCTTCACATGGGGCTCGAGCAGCTTGCGGATTTCGGACTCAGGTTGCGCACCGGCAAAACCATCCACCGGCTGGCCATCCTTGAACAGCACCACGGTCGGCAGGCTGCGAATGCCGAAGCGGCCAACGACGTCCGGCTCGGCGTCGCAATCGACCTTGGCCAGCAGCAGTTCGCCCTGATAGCTCTCGGCGATCTGTTGCAGCAGCGGCATCAGCACCTTGCACGGCGCACACCACTCGGCCCAGAAATCCACCAGCACGGGCTTGTGAAAGGAGTTCTCGATGACCAACTGATCGAAAGTGGCGGTGGTCGCATCGAAGATGTACGGCGTGTCCTGGCTCATCGCAAGTCTCGAAAAAGGCTCAATGGCCGCAACTATAAAGGGCTGGGGGTGGTTGTTGAAAGGTCAAGCGATCAAACCTGTAGGAATGGGGCTACCGGAACGCGTGATACAAACTCACCTTGCGAAACTCCCAGGGCTCGGCCAGATCGGGCAAGGTCAGCGCTTCGAGAATGCCCAGTCGCTGATACGCCGGATGCTGAAAATCACGCACCCTCGAATCGGCCACCAACGCCTGTTTCCCGCGACTCAAAAACTGATCCAGCAAGGGCAGGTTGGCGCGGTCGTAGAGCACATCGGCCACCAGAACCAGATCGAAGCGATCATCTTCGGCAAAGAAATCCGCCGAATAGCTGAGCGCCACATCGTTCAACTGCGCGTTGGCCTTGCACGACTTGATGGCCACCGGATCAAGATCACAGGCCACCACTTCCAGCGCCCCGGCCTTCATTGCGGCAATGCCCGCCACCCCGGACCCTGCGCCAAAGTCCAGCACGCGCTTGCCCTCGACCCACTGCCGGTGCTCGGCGAGAAAACGCGCCAGGGCCAGGCCGCTGGCCCAGCAGAAACTCCAGTAGGGAGGGTCTTGGAGAATGCGTCGGGTTTCATCCGGGCTGAACGCGCGGTCCATGTTCTCGGCGTCGATCAGCCACAGCTTCAGATCAGTGCCCGGCAGCGTTTGCGCGACCAGTCGGGCATCGCCCAGCAGGTCGCTCAACGCCGCTTGCAGATGAGCCGGTGGGGTCATGGCATCTTGAAAAATTGCAGCTGACCCAGCGATTGGTTTTCAGGCTTGGCGATCAGCACCGAGGGCAGGTGCAGAATCAACTGGCCGGACTGGCTGGCGCGGCCTCGCAGTTCAACCCGTGCCCCGAGAGGGAACGCTTCGGGGTTGAAACGCAGTTGGAAGGGCAGCGACTGGTTATTGCCCGTGAGCTTGGTACTGCTCAGCAGTTTTTGCGGGCGATTGCGCTCATCGATGACCAGCAGTGCCAGTTCGACTTCAGCGCCCGCCGGCACGCCCAGCAGTTGGCCGCTGATCTCGCGCTGGTACGGCAGCAGCGGGCCTGGGCTTTCCGGCAGCTTGATGGCGTTTGGCGCAGGCTTGGCCGGGGCAGGCTTGGGCGGCTCAGCCGTGCTGCAGGCGACAAGGCCGGCGAGCAGCCCGAGGAGGCTGAGTACAGCGAGCGGACGTAGCGTCATGAACAGCTCCAACAAAAAACCAAAAACAGGGGGGATAAGCGCGACATCACGCAGTATCGCCGAGGGCGAGCGCTTTGGCTGCACCGAATGCGCGTCTATATACCTCAAAGGTCGAGACTTGTCTTGCGAGCGGGATGCGCTACCATGGCCCTCCCTTTTTTTGTTGCCTGCCACCATGCACTGTCCCTTTTGCGGTGCCAACGACACCAAAGTCATCGATTCGCGCCTCGTTGCCGAAGGCGACCAGGTTCGCCGTCGTCGCGAGTGCGTTGCCTGCGGCGAGCGTTTCACCACGTTCGAAACCGCTGAACTGGTCCTGCCCCGCCTGATCAAGCAGGACGGCAGCCGCCAACCCTTCGACGAAGAAAAACTGCGCGCCGGCATGCAGCGAGCGCTGGAGAAGCGTCCGGTCAGCGTCGAGCGTCTGGAAGCGGCCCTGGCCCACATCAAGAGCAAGCTGCGCGCGACCGGTGAGCGCGAGGTCAAATCCCTGATCGTCGGCGAGCTGGTAATGGGCGAACTGCAAAAACTCGATGAAGTGGCCTACATCCGCTTTGCTTCGGTGTACCGGCGGTTCCAGGACCTCAACGAATTCCGCGAAGAAATCGACCGACTGGCCCGCGAGCCGGTTAAAGAGTGAGCATGTCCTCCACAGAGCAAAGCGTGCTCGACGCCTTTTATATGGCGCGGGCGCTGGAACTGGCGCGCAAGGGCGTTTACTCGACCCACCCCAACCCTCGCGTTGGCTGCGTGATCGTGCGTGATGGCGAGATCGTCGGCGAAGGCTGGCACGTGCGGGCGGGCGAGCCCCATGCTGAAGTCCACGCGCTGCGTCAGGCCGGCGAAAAGGCCCGTGGCGCCACCGCCTACGTCACCCTCGAACCCTGCAGCCACCACGGCCGCACTCCGCCGTGCGCTGATGCTTTGGTGAATGCCGGTGTCGGTCGTGTGGTCGCGGCGATGCAAGACCCCAACCCGGATGTGGCCGGACGCGGCCTGCTGCGCTTGATGAGCGCAGGCATCGCCGTGCAGAGCGGCGTGCTGGAAAGCGAGGCGCGGGCGATCAACAAGGGCTTTCTCAAGCGCATGGAACATGGCCTGCCGTATGTGCGGGTCAAGCTGGCGATGAGTCTCGACGGTCGCACGGCCATGGCCAGCGGCGAAAGCCAGTGGATCACCGGGCCCGAAGCGCGCTCGGCAGTGCAGCGTCTACGGGCGCAATCGAGCGTGGTGCTGACCGGCGCCGACACCGTGCTGGCCGACGACGCGCGCCTGACCGTGCGCCCCGACGAACTGGGCCTGAATGCCGAACTCACAGCGCTGGCCGTCACCCGTCCGCCGCTGCGCGTGTTGATCGACGGCCGTTTGCGGGTGCCGCTGGATGCGCCGTTCTTCAAGGCCAGCAGCGCGCTGGTTGCCACTTGCGCAGCCGCATCGGCCCGCGAGCGCTACACCTCTGATGGTCACGAACTGCTGGCGTTGCCGAGCAGCGGCGGGCATGTCGATCTGCGCAAGTTATTGGTCGAACTGGCCGCACGCGGCGTCAACGATGTGCTGGTCGAAGCCGGTCCCAAGCTGGCCGGTGCATTCACGCGTCTGGGGCTGGTCGATGAATTCCAGATTTTCGTCGCGGGCAAGTTCATGGGGTCGTCTGCGCGTCCGTTGCTGGACCTGCCGCTGGCGCAAATGAGCGAGTCGCTGGCGCTGAAAATCGTCGAAATGCGCGCCGTTGGCAGTGACTGGCGAGTCATCGCAATACCTGCGCCGAACCCGAGCGTATAATTTCCGGCCATCGTCTTAACGCTGGCCCTGTTCTCCCGGAGGACCCATGTTTACCGGCATTATCGAATCCATTGGCAGCATCCGCACCATCACGCCTAAAGGTGGCGATGTCCGCGTTTATGTAGAGACCGGCAAACTCGACCTCTCTGACGTCAAGCTCGGCGACAGCATCGCCGTCAACGGCGTGTGCCTGACCGCCGTTGAGCTGCCAGGCGACGGTTTCTGGGCTGACGTCAGCCGCGAAACCCTGGATGTGACTGCGTTCGTCGATCTCAAGACCGGCAGCCGCGTCAACCTGGAAAAAGCCCTGACCCCGACCACCCGCCTGGGCGGCCATCTGGTCAGCGGGCACGTCGACGGCGTCGGCGAAGTGCTGTCGCGCGAAGAAAACGCCCGTGCGATCCAGTTCCGCATGCGCGCCCCTCGCGAGCTGGCCAAGTACATCTCGCACAAGGGCTCGATCACCGTCGACGGCACCAGCCTGACCGTGAACGCCGTCAACGGCGCCGAGTTCGAGCTGACCATCGTGCCGCACACGCTGGCCGAAACCATCATGGGCGACTACCGCCCGGGCCGTAAGATCAACCTGGAAGTCGATCTACTGGCGCGTTACCTGGAGCGTCTGCTGCTCGGTGACAAGGCCGCTGATCCGACACCCGCCCAGGGCGGCACCATCACCGAAAGTTTTCTGGCCGCCAACGGCTACCTCAAATCCTGAATGAAGGGGGTGCCGCGTGGCGCTCAATAGCATCGAAGAACTGGTTGAAGACATTCGCCAAGGCAAGATGGTCATCCTCATGGATGACGAAGATCGCGAAAACGAAGGCGATCTGATCATGGCCTCCGAGTGCGTCAAGGCCGAGCACATCAACTTCATGGCGCGTTACGCCCGTGGCCTGATCTGCATGCCGATGACCCGCGAGCGCTGCGAAACCCTGAAACTGCCGCTGATGGCGCCGCGCAATGGCTCGGGTTTCGGCACCAAGTTCACCGTTTCCATCGAAGCCGCTGAAGGCGTGACCACCGGCATTTCCGCCGCCGACCGCGCGCGTACCGTGCAGGCTGCCGCCGCCAAGGACGCCCGCGCTGAAGACATCGTCAGCCCCGGCCACATCTTCCCGCTGATGGCGCAGGCGGGCGGTACGCTGTCCCGCGCAGGTCACACCGAAGCGGCGTGTGACCTTGCGCGCATGGCCGGTTTCGAACCGACCGGCGTGATCTGCGAAGTGATGAACGACGACGGCACCATGTCCCGTCGCGCTGAGCTCGAAGCGTTTGCCGCCGAGCACAACATCAAGATCGGCACCATTGCCGACCTGATTCATTACCGGATGATCCACGAACGTACCGTTCAGCGGATTGCCGAGCAGCCTCTGGACACCGAACAGGGCCAGTTCAACCTCGTCACCTACCGCGATTCGGTCGAGGGCGACGTTCACCTGGCGCTGACCCTGGGCAAGGTGTGCGCAGAAGAGCCGACCCTGGTTCGTGTGCACAACATGGACCCGCTGCGCGACCTGCTGATGGTCAAACAGCCCGGCCGCTGGAGCCTGCGCGCCGCCATGGCTGCGGTTGCCGAGGCGGGTAGCGGTGTGGTGCTACTGCTTGGTCATCCTCTGGATGGCGATGCCGTACTGGCCCACGTGCGCGAAACCGCAGGTGCTGCGGTGGTAAAAACGCCGACCACGTACAGCACGGTCGGCGCCGGTTCGCAGATCCTTCGCGACCTGGGCGTACGCAAAATGCGCCTGATGAGTTCGCCAATGAAGTTCAACGCGATATCCGGTTTCGATCTGGAAGTTGTAGAATACGTGCCCTCCGAATAAAGACCGGCAGGTCACCGACCGTGAAAACCCCGCGTTTTCACGGTTTTTGTTCCTGCGGTCGCCGATTCGTGGCCTAAAATCCCTGAAAGCGCGCCCCTGTGTGTGCTTGCTCTTTAATTACGAGACTCAGCCGAATGACCCTGAAGACCATCGAAGGTACCTTCATCGCCCCCCAAGGTCGCTATGCCCTGGTGGTTGGCCGCTTCAACAGCTTCGTCGTGGAAAGCCTGGTGAGCGGTGCCGTTGATGCACTGGTTCGCCATGGCGTGAGCGAAAGCGACATCACCATCATCCGCGCACCCGGCGCGTTCGAAATCCCGCTGGTGGTGCAGAAAGTCGCTCAGCGCAGCGAATACGCCGCGATCATCGCCCTGGGCGCCGTGATCCGTGGTGGCACCCCGCACTTCGAATACGTGGCCGGTGAATGCACCAAGGGCCTGGCGCAGGTCTCCATGGAGTTCGGCGTGCCGGTCGCTTTTGGCGTGCTGACCGTTGATTCCATCGAGCAAGCCATCGAACGTTCCGGCACCAAGGCCGGTAACAAAGGTGCCGAAGCTGCCCTGTCCGCCCTTGAGATGGTCAGCCTGTTGGCGCAGTTGGAGGCCAAGTGATTAACGACGAAAGCGATCGCTTCAACCCTCGCGACCCGCGCCCTGCGGACGCCGGCAAGCCATCGAAAAGCGAAAAGCGCCGTGCTGCCCGTCAGCTGGCGACCCAGGCCCTGTACCAGTTGCACATGGCCAAGCAGTCGCTCAACGAAATCGAAGCGCAGTTTCGCGTCGACAACGATTTCGCCGAGGTCGACGGTGCTTATTTCCGCGAAATCCTGCACGGGGTTCCGACGAAGAAAGACCAGATCGACAACGCCCTGGCCCCTTGCCTGGACCTGACGATCGACGAGCTGGACCCGGTTGAACTGGCCGTTCTGCGCCTGTCCGCCTGGGAGCTGCTGGAGCGTATTGACGTGCCGTACCGCGTGGTCATCAACGAAGGCATCGAGCTGGCGAAAGTCTACGGTTCGACCGACGGCCACAAGTTCGTCAACGGCGTGCTCGACAAGCTGGCTCCGCGTCTGCGCGAAGCCGAAGTGAAGGCTCACAAGCGCTGAGGCGTCTGGACTTCCAGAACCTCTGCGTTTGACGCCATGGGCGAGTTCGAGCTCATCCGCAATTACTTCGCTGCCGCGCCCTGTGCGCAGCCCGGCGAAGGCGTTGCGTTGGGGATCGGCGACGACTGCGCCCTGTTGTCGGTGGCCGCTGGCGAACAGCTGGCGATCTCCACCGACACGCTGGTCGCCGGGGTGCATTTCCCCGACGTCTGCGACCCTTTCCTTTTGGGCCAGCGTGCCCTCGGCGTTTCTGCCAGCGACCTGGCAGCCATGGGCGCCAAACCCCTCGCATTCACCCTTGCCCTGACCCTGCCGGAAGTTTCTGCCGCCTGGCTGGAAGCGTTCGCCCGCGGTTTGAACGAGATGGCCCAGGGTTGCTCGATGCGCCTGATCGGCGGCGACACTACGCGCGGGCCGTTGAGCCTGACCGTGACCGTGTTCGGCTCTGTCGCGACGGGGCAGGCGCTGACCCGCAGCGGCGCCAAACCGGGGGATCTCTTGTGTGTAGGCGGCCCTCTGGGCGATGGCGCCGGGGCGCTGCCACTGGTGTTGAACCAGCGCAGCACCGAGGCGTCTACCACACAGGCCTTGCTGGCCCGCTATTGGTCGCCTCAGCCCCAGTTCGAACTGGGCATCGCGCTGCGCGGCAAGGCAACCTCGGCGCTGGACATCTCCGACGGCCTGCTCGCCGATTGTGGCCACATCGCCCTGGCTTCAGGCGTACGCTTGCTGGTGGAGCGCGACAAGGTGCCGATGTCTGACGCGCTGCTGGCCTTTTTCGGTCCTGATGCGGCGCTGAATGCCGCGCTCAGCGGCGGCGATGACTACAGACTCGCGTTCACGCTGCCGCCATCATCGTTGGCGAATCTTGTCGCAGCAGGCTGGCCGGTGTTCGTGATTGGCCGCGTGGGCGAAGGGCGGGGCGTGGCGCTCATCGACGCTCAGGGGCAGGACGTCACTCCGTTGACTCGGGGTTACCAACATTTTCGGGAGACACGGTGACAGATCATCCTAATCAGGTCCCGGCGGAAAACGTTCCGCCGTCGGTATGGACCAATCCCTGGCATTTCCTGGCCTTCGGTTTCGGCTCGGGCACCTTGCCCAAGGCGCCGGGTACCTGGGGCTCGATGGTCGCCGTGCCGTTCATTCCGCTGTGGCAGATGCTGCCGGACTGGGGCTACTGGCTGATGCTGGGCATCACCATGCTGTTCGGCTTCTGGCTGTGCGGCAAGGTGGCCGACGATCTGCGCGTGCACGATCACGAAGGCATCGTCTGGGACGAAATGGTCGGCATGTGGATCACCCTGTGGCTGGTGCCCGAAGGCTGGGTCTGGCTGCTGGTGGGGTTCCTGGTGTTCCGCTTCTTCGACATCCTCAAGCCCTGGCCCATTCACTGGATCGACAAGCACGTACACGGCGGCGTCGGCATCATGCTCGACGACGTGCTGGCCGGTGTTTTTGCGTGGTGGGCGATGCAGGGTCTAGTCTGGGTGTGGGGCGTCATATAGGAAACGGCTCATGGGTCGTGTGGGGATGAAATGGCAGCAGGTCCTGTCGATGCTGATCGCAGGCTTCTGGCTGGGCGCAGGTTCAGCCCGCGCCGAATCTTCTACCTCGCAGCCGATCGACATCGTGCTGCTCAGCGAGCAGTGGGCCGGTTACACCGAAGCGGACGGCAGCGGCCTTGGCTGGGACCTGATGCGCGAGATCTTCGAGCCTGCCGGGGTCAAGGTGGCCGGGCGAATCGAACCCTACACCCGGGCGGTCGGGCTGGTGCAGCGCGGTGAGGCCGATGCCTGGGTCGGCGCTTACGAGAATGAGGCCGAGGGCACGTTGTACTCGAAGTGGCACTATGACACCGACGAAATCTACGCCCTCGGGCTGGCCTCCAACCCGGCGCCCAGCCTCAAGACCATCGGCAGTTATCGTCTGGCCTGGGTGCGCGGTTACCAGTATCAGCGCTA
>CAURWS010000007.1:0-19285 GCA_963528485.1 uncultured Pseudomonas sp.
CTGTCACCCAGCCGGCGCCCTGATTACGTTCGACAGTAATGGGCTGTATCGCGCCGCGTTGAGTCCTGACGGTCAGGTTATGCAACGTCGTTCCGCAGCTCACGTTATAGCTGTGAATCACTTTATATTCCCCAGCTTGCGCAACGCCAGGGGACATTTGGCTGCTGTTTCTGAAGCAGGGAAATGCTTGAGCCGCGGGAGCCGCTACTGCCATGTTTGTCACTGAAACCACACCCAGCGCGACTACCAGTGCTGCCATTGTTTTCTTGTTCATGATGAATCTCCATTAGTCATAAAAAGCGCTCTATCAGCGCGAGTTCCGATGCTTCGGTACTGCTCCGATGACTAACGTTTAAACATACTGCCCTGTAGAACTGCGGCTAATAATTCTGTAGGGCGTTTCCGAACAATTTCTACACCCGAGAAAATATTGTTAGCCATCCTGCCAATGGATTGCGCAGTGCCAGTATTGCCGACTAAAAAACAGGCAAAAAAAAGCCGCTGCAGCGGCAGCGGCTAAACAAGACGTCAGATCCAGGAGCTTGAAAATCTACGTCGGGAAATTCGTTCAAATAGCCTGAAGCGTAAAGCAGGTCAAGCTATTGAAGCGAATTTCCAGTTCGCGGCGAGGGCGGCCGCGAAGTGAGTGAATGTTAAGTTCTTTTGCATTCGTTAAACATAGCGGTTTACGACATGCAGTTTTACCCAGCCGGCAACAATAGAAGGGACCGTTCCCTACACGAGAGTTAACGCTTCCTACTCACGGCGTCAGCGAAGATTGTGAAGCGCTATACATAATTGTTGTGAGCGAGGTCGCGAAAACGCGTTCGATAGCCGTTCATTTTTACCGCTTGTCTGTGTTCCCAATCGGCTGGATGCCGTGCGGGGATGAGCGGTCTCTCCTGGAGTTACACCATGAACGCAATACTTGCTTCTTCGTCGTCTTCCGACGCGTCCGCAACCTTCGACCTGATCACCCAGCGTTTGGCGGCACTGGCGCAGGCCAGTGCCCAATGCGAAGAGGTGCTGACCCGAATGCGGCCTTTTCGTCAGATGGCGGCGACCCTGCTGCGCGAGCTCATCGATGCGATACGCGAGTCCCAAGGGCTGCCGGTTTCCAACCCCGACGCCATTTTTCTCAATCGTCCGGAGACGGACGGCGCGCTGTCGACGATGGCCATGACGGATGTGCTGATCGACGTTGCCCGCAGAGAGAAGCCTGTGCTGGACGCCGCTGACGGTGTCTTCTGCAGTCGTCATGACTCAATCGACCCGGCCCATGCATTTTCCCCCGAGCAGAATCAGACCCTCAAGGCGTTGATCGATGAGCTCGCACCTTCGCTGACGGCCTTGTATGCCTCTGAGCTAAGCGATTTCTGGCGGCGGGCTACGCCTGATCCCACAGATTCGCAACGTACCGATACGCCTGACCGCTTGTTGATTAAGCTGCACCGTACCGTACTCCTTGGCGAAATCGCGCTGCACGGTGACGACAAGCTGATATCACCCGGCGAGCAAGCGCGTCTGATCGGCTTGTTGGAGGCGGACGCACCGCAGGGGGTCTTTACGCTGTCATGGATGACGGCTGATCAAACGTCGGTAATGGTGCCTTCTGTTTACTGCATCGGCGCCAGCGCTGATGATGAAGAGCAGCCATCGGGTGCCGTATTCCTGCTGATGCCGGGGCGAGGGATCGAGCGTTTCGATTCGCTCGACTCGCTGCGCCAGGTGCTCACTCATCGCCTGACCGCAACCGACGCCAGTCAGGGGCTGCGTGAGGCGATGTCGCTCGCCAGTCAGGCACGCCTGTCGGAGGTCGATGTTGCCGACGCCCTGGTCTGGTCGTTCAAGGCCTTGAGGGCGCCGATGCTCGATACCCATGTGCAATCACTGCAACTTAAACAGCGGGAGGATTTCGAGTTTGTTCTGCAGGCCGATCCCTCGGCGACCAGCGTTGAAGCCCTCACCGCGCGAATCGATCGGATAACGACCTGCGCTCACCTGGATGACGCAATGGGGCACCGCTTCAGTTCGTTGACCATGAGGATGGCGTTACGGGTCCAGCCCCATTGGCGCAAATACGGCCGTGAGGATAAACAAGCTGAGTTGGCAGAGCTTGAGCAAGTGCACGATCAGCGCAAGAAATGTGTGGAAGAAAGGCTGCAGGGGCTCGAATCCCTGGAGCGTTTTGCCCGGGACGAAATCACTGCTTACATCCGTGGTCATCTGGGGTGTTTTATCGATCCGGACAGCGTTCAGGTCTCATTTGACGATGTCATCAATTTGAGCGGTTCCGATTCGCTGAGCGCGACCTATAAAAAGTCGCTTCTGGAGTTTGCTGTTCAGGGGGCACCTGATGGCGGAGCGAAGCTGACCTTCGCGCCTGTGCCTGAGCGGTTGCATGCAGAGTTTTCGGAGGGCTTTGTCCGGACGATGCTCGAGGAGCTCAAGCTTGCGCGGCGATATGCCCAGGCGCTGGCACAACGATACGCCGATGAGGAAACCTTGCGCCTGATGGTCGGGCATCGCGACAGCGCCATCGCTTTGGGCGCGTGCAGGGCGCAGATGCAGGGCCATTTGGTCCAGGACCGCAGCCATCAAATGCTGTGCATGATTCGCGGTGATCAGGCTAAGGATGGCAGCGAGTACAGCATGGGCAGTCTGCATTTGAGGCAGACCGGTATCCGCTTTAAGGATGTGATCGTCTTTGTCGAGCGGACCGGATCCGATGAGCATTGGGTGCTGTATGCCCCGGGCGCGGCTGGCGGCCAGGATTTTTATGAATACAGTGCGTGGCGTCAGTTGGTGCTGGGTATCGGGCAATGGCTGGCAACGGATGCCGGGCGCGCCTATGTGCATGAGCAATTGGCGGGCCCCGGCGAGCACGCCCATGGGGATTTCCTCCATCACGTCGCGCTCAAGCCATCGTTGTGGACCACTGACAGCTGCGAGTTTGTGCCCTGCACCGGGGAGACATTCCAGCGCAAACTGGCCGATCTGGTTGAGCGCAAAGCGTCCCTTGTGGTTCAGGCCGCAGAGAGCCTCGCTCCTGGCACCCATGCGCTGGAAGTCTATGCCAACCCTTCTGTTGTCGCGTTCGTGGAGGCACGCATTGAGGCGCTCGACGCAGAATTCTGCAGGCTGACCCCCCAATTACTGCCGTTCTCCGATTACGTTCATCAACACACGTCTCAGGCCTTGAACGAGTTCCTGCGCAGTCAGGGCTACGCCCGCGAAATCGACCCGGACACCTTGTATTTGGGGCTGGGGCTACCCTTTGCCGATACCCCGGACTTCAGCGAGCACAGTTCACTGCATTCGTTCACGAGCCTGATGATGTATGGCGCCGAGGACATTGTGTCCTACCGTCCTGACATTCATCTCTATTCCTCCACCGGGCTGGACGTCACCCAACTGCCTGTAAACATTATTCACTTTCTGGACAGGCAGATCAGGGAAGCAGATCTGGGCGCTCGATACATCACCGCGCTCAAGCGTGAGTTCTTGCTCCACGACAACCCGCTGTACAGCCGTCGCCAGGCGTTGCTCGCCAAGCGCATTCAATACCAGATGATTCGAGGCGCGTTGAAAGCGTTCCTCAGGGGGCATCTGGATGAGCAGCAGTACACCTGGTTACGCCAGACGATCGCAGCGTTCGGGTCTGGCCATACGATCCCCAACTCAAACAGCCGTGTCTGCGCGTTCAAGATTGCGGGGCAGGTCATCGAAGGTGTGTATATCGTTCGGGATTTCGATACCGAAGATTCGCGATTCAATCTTCTCTACCTCCCGGATTCCCCGGACGGCGTCTTCTTCCGGCCGCTGAGTGACTACGCCCGGATACTTGAGTCGTCGGCGATGCAAAGTTATTGCTATGCGCGAGTTGCCTACAGCGGTCAGCCTCTTGTCGGAACCTTCCTGGACGAACTGGCGCGGGGCAAGAAACATGATCCGGACTTCATCAGGATTCACTACGACATCTACGACGCGATCAGCAGCGCTCGCGGTTTGTATGCTGACATGCTGGTACGCCTGATACGCGATGTGGATGCACAGACCGAGAGCACGGCCGAAAAGCGGCTATCGTTGGCGTGGACCATTATCCGCTGGACCGGCACGATCCTGCTGCTGCCGTTCCCGGTGGCAAGCCTGGGCTGGGGCGTGCTGACCAGTTCGGTGACGCTCGTGCAGGCGGCTGACGCCTATCTCTCCGGAGATCGGGCCACGGCATTGCCGCTGCTGGTATTCGGCGTGCTGGGACTGGTCAGCGCGGGGGATGGTGTGAGGTCCATTCTGATCGGCTCGCAAACGGTCTTGGCGAACGTGGCGCTCAAGGCGGGTGGCTGGGCGTGGCGCAAGCTCGAACTCGGCCGCGCCTTCCAGGTACCTACCGGCCTAATGCACAGCCTGACCTGACGGCAGTTGCACCAGACGCTGCGTCAACCGGATACGCTGCACCGGGTCGTCACTGAGCAGCAAGGCGTGCTCCAGGTCGTAGCGCTCGGCCTGGGGGCATTCGAGGGTCTGGTACAGGCTGGCACGGGCGAGGTAATCGCTGGTGTTGGCCTGTCCCAGTTCCAGCACCCGGTTGGCATCTTTCAGGGAGGCGATGAGATCGTCGTTGATCTGGTGAAGATGACGCAGGTTGCGCGACAAGCGCTGCAGCATCGCCTGCGGGGTGGCCGTGCGCATATGTTCTGCCTTGAGCGGCATGTCGGGGCCGAACTGGCGCAACAGCAATTCGCGGCAGTCCTTGGGGTAGAGCCTGCGGCCGCCACAGGGGTCCAGCGTGTGGTCGGCGCCCGGCACGCGCAGCAGAAAATGCCCTGGGAAATTCACGCCTTCAAGGGGGATTTCCAGACGACGCGCCAGCTCCAGCGCCACCATCGCCAACCCCAGCGGCTGACCCCGGCGACGCTCCACGATCTTGTGCAGCAGCGCCACCTGCGGCTTGGGCTGGGCGACGTCGTCCTGCTGAAAACCGATCGTCGCCAGTTGCCGCAACAGGGGTTGCGCCAGCTCGGTGGGAGGCAGCATGAGCAGCGCCGCGCTTACCCGGCGCTGCAGTTGATCGATCAGCTCCAGCGTCTGCCGTGGATCGACTCCGGTATCGTGCTCGACAGACATCCACAACGCCGCCTCGAAGGTCGAAGGCGGCGTGCGGTGCAGGCAGTCAAGGCATTGCTGGCGTGGATTCATCTGCGTCTCCAACCGAATCTGGCGTCTGAAACGTCGTCCCTGGAAGCTCCGTTTTAGCCCTGGCGGCGGGGTTCGTCCAGTGACGAATGCCCGTTGACATGTTCTGCCATGCATCTGCTTATTTATTGTCGGGATGTGTCCGACGCGGCCGTCGTTTTTTCTGCCAGCGCCTATACTCGCAATACAAAAAACCGGGAGCACTGCCAATGTTCGCTCTCATGCAAAGTTCGCGCGTTCAATCGTTGCACCTGATCGTCGACTCACACGCCTGCCTCAAAGCCGTGATCGCGATCCACAGCAGTCAGAAAGGTCCGGCTCTGGGTGGCGTTCGCTACCTGTCCTATCCAAATGAAGAGAGCGCTGTCGAAGACGCCATCCAGTTGGCCAGGAACATGAGCTACAAGGCCGTGCTGGCCGGCTTGCCGCTGGGCGGAGGAACGGCGGTGATCATGCGCCCTGCCCATGTGCCCGACCGGGCCGCGTTATTCGAAGCGTTCGGACGTTTCATTCAGACCCTCGATGGCCGCTACATTGCCGCCATGGACAGCGGCACGTCCGGCGAAGACATGGACTGCATCGCGCAATACACCCAGCACGTCACCAGCACCACAGAATCGGGCGACCCTTCGGCCTACACCGCCATGGGCCTGTACGCCGGGATCCGCACCACCGCCATGGCCCGCCTGGGCAGCGATAATCTGGAAGGGCTGCGCGTCGCCGTGCAGGGCCTGGGGCATGTGGGCTGGGCATTGGCCGAGCAGCTGCATGCCGCGGGCGCCGAGTTGCTGGTGGCCGATCTCGACAGTGGCAAGGTGCAATTGGCGATGGAGCAGATGGGCGCCAAACCTGTGGCCAGCGAAGCCTTGCTCAGCACCCCCTGCGATATCCTCGCGCCCTGCGGGCTGGGTGGCGTGCTCAACAGTCACAGCGTGACCAAACTGCGTTGCGCCGCCGTGGCCGGGGGGGCGAACAATCAACTGAGCTGTGCGGCCATCGCCGATCAGCTCGAATCCCGAGGCATCCTTTACGCACCCGATTACGTCATCAATTCCGGCGGGCTGATCTACGTCGCGCTGCAACATCAAGGAGAAAACCAGAACACCATCACCGCACATCTGTCCCAGATAGGAACACGGCTGACGGAAGTATTTGCCCATGCCCAGGCCGAGAAGCGCTCACCCGCGCGGGTAGCCGATGCATTGGCAGAACGCCTGTTGAATCTCGAATAGCGCCTTACCGGTGCGCTTCGAACAGCACTCGCGACCACAAGTGGCGAGTTGAGACCACCACGCGCTCCGTGCACATCGACGCGCGTGTAAGGAGTGTGCAATGTCCCATAACAAGATCGATCTTGCGTACACCCGTTATCTGTCCCCCGACGGTCGCCTGACCGGAGAACTTCCCCTTTGGGCCGATGACTTCAACCTGCTGACCCGCCTTTATCGACAAATGGTTTTGACCCGGCTCTTCGATCAGAAAGCCGTCGCCCTGCAACGCACCGGCCGCATCGGCACCTACGCCCCGACCCTCGGCCAGGAAGCCATTGGCGTTGCGATTGGCAGCCTGATGCACCCTGAAGACGTGCTGATTCCCTATTACCGCGACACCGCCGTGCAACTCATGCGCGGCGTGCGTATGGAAGAAATCCTGCTGTATTGGGGCGGCGACGAGCGGGGCAGCGATTACGCCGAGCCCGCCGTCGCGCAGGACTTTCCGCTGTGTGTGCCCATCGCCACCCAGGCGCTGCATGCCTGCGGGGTCGCCAGCGCCTTCAAGATTCGCGGCGAGCATCGCGTCGCGGTCACCACTTGCGGCGACGGTGCTACCAGCAAGGGCGATTTCCTCGAAGCGCTGAACGTCGCGGGTGCCTGGCAATTGCCGGTGGTGTTCGTGATCAACAACAACCAGTGGGCGATTTCCGTGCCCCGGCGCATTCAGTGCGGCGCGCCGACCCTGGCGCAGAAAGCCATCGGCGCGGGGTTTCAGGGTGAACAGGTCGACGGTAACGACATCCTCGCCGTGTACGACCGCATGCAGGTTGCCCTGGAGCGGGCGCGCAAGGGTAAAGGCCCGGTGCTGCTGGAGTGCCTGAGTTATCGCCTCGGCGACCACACCACGGCAGACGACGCCACGCGCTATCGCGCTGCCGACGAGGTCAAGCAGGCATGGCAGGAAGAGCCGATCAAACGCTTGCAATCGTTCATGGCCAGCCAGGGCGTGTGGGACGAAGGCCGCGAACAGGCGTTGATCGCCGAATGCCAAGGGCTGGTTCAGCAGTCTGTGGATAACTTCGAAGGTGCAGGCAATCAGGCGCCGGAATCGGTCATGGACTATGTCTACGCCCAGTGGCCGGCGCCGCTGGCCGATCAGCGCGAGTGGTTTTTGGAGCGTGTGGCCCGTCGCAATGGAGGTGCCGATCATGGCGAATGATTTGTCTGCGGACAAGCTTTCTATAGACAAGAAAGTCAGCCTGCTCGAAGCGGTCAATCTGGCGATGCACCGGGCCATGAGCGAGGACGGAAATGTCGTGGTGCTGGGTGAGGACGTCGGCGTCAACGGAGGGGTATTCCGCGCCACTCAGGGCTTGCGCGACACCTTTGGTTTCAAGCGCGTGATCGACTCGCCGCTGGCGGAAACCATGCTCGGCGGGCTGGTGGTCGGCATGGCCGCCCAGGGCCTTAAACCGGTGGTGGAGATCCAGTTTCTGGGCTTCATTTATGCGGCCATGGAGCATCTGGTGTCCCACGCCGCGCGCATGCGCAATCGCACGCGGGGCCGGCTGAGTTGCCCGATGGTCATGCGCTCGCCCATGGGCGCGGGGATTCGCGCACCCGAGCATCACAGTGAAAGCACCGAAGCGATGTTCGCCCACGTGCCAGGCCTTCGCGTGGTGATCCCTTCTTCGCCTGCGCGAGCCTATGGCCTGTTGCTGGCGGCCATCGACGATCCGGACCCGGTGATCTTTCTCGAACCCACGCGCCTCTACCGCATGAACCCGCAAACCCTTGTCGACGATGGCAAACGCCTGCCGCTGGACACCTGTTTCACCCTGCGCGAGGGCAGCGACATCACCCTCATCAGTTGGGGCGCCAGCGTTCACGAAACCACGCAGGCGGCCAGTGCCTTGGCCGAGCAGGGCGTGTCGGCGGAAGTGATCGACGTGGCCTGCGTCAAGCCGCTGGACCTCGACACCCTCGAAGCCTCGGTGCGCAAGACCGGGCGCTGCGTGATCGTTCACGAAGCCCCTCGCTCCGGCGGCCTGGGCGGGGAAATCGCTGCGAGTTTGTATGAGCGCGTGTTGCTGGATCTGCAGGCGCCGATTCAGCGGGTCACAGCGCCGGACATCCCGCCGCCGCTGTACCGCCTTGAGCAGCTGTACATCCCCAGCGTCGAAGACATCCTTCACGCGTGCGACAGCGCCCTGAATTTCGCCTGACGGCCGAGGAGGCTTGCGATGAAATATTTCAAACTGCCCGATCTGGGCGAAGGCTTGCAGGAAGCGGAAATCGTCGAATGGCACGTCAAGGCGGGCGACACGGTGAAGGCTGATCAACTGGTGGTCTCGGTGGAAACCGCCAAGGCCATCGTCGACATTCCCGCCCCGTACGATGGCGTCGTGGCGAAAGTGTACGGCGGCGATGGCGATATCCTGCACGTGGGCGAACCGCTGATGGCATTCGAAGGCGAGGGCGATGCGGGCACGGTCGTCGGGCGTCTGGAAGGGGGCGGCAACAGCCAGGACGACCAGTTTTTCGTCGGCGCAGCGCCGTCCACCCGCGAGCACATGTCGACCCGCGCGACCCCAGCCGTCAGGCAGTTGGCGCGGCAATTGGGCGTCGATCTCAATGGGCTGACGGGCTCCGGGAGTGAAGGTCTGATCACCCGCGCCGACGTGGAAAACGCCTCCCAGGCCGAGCGCGACAAGTTCGGCGGCGAGAAGCTGCGTGGCGTGCGGCGCAGCATGGCGCTGAACATGGCCAAATCCCATGCCGAGGTGGTGCCGGTGACGATCTTCGGTGATGCCGATCTGCATCGCTGGGGCACAGCGCGTGATCCGCTGATTCGCATCGGCAAGGCGATGGCGGCGGCGTGCAAGGTCGAGCCGGTGCTCAACAGCTGGTTCGACGGCAAGTCCCTGTCGATCAAGCATCACGACACTCTGGATCTGGGGATCGCCGTTGATACCCCGGATGGCTTGTTCGTGCCGGTGTTGCGCGACGTCGGCAATCGTGGGGCGGCTGATTTGAAGGAGGGCATGAGTCGCCTGCGCGCCGATGTGAAAGCCCGCTCAATTCCGCCACGGGAAATGATGGGCGCGACCATCACCCTGTCGAACTTCGGCACGCTGTTCGGCCGCTACGCCAACCCCATCGTCGTCCCGCCACAAGTGGCGATCATCGGTGCCGGCGGCATTCGAGAGGAGCCAGTGGCTGTGAACGGGCAGGTGGTGGTGCATCCGATCCTGCCGTTGTCGCTCACCTTCGACCATCGCGCGGTGACGGGCGGGGAGGCGGCGCGGTTCTTCAAGGCGTTGGTGGAGGAGCTGGAAAAGCCTGAGTAATCGGCAGCTTGCTGCTGTAGCCGCCCGGCCGGACGGCTACAGCGCTGATCAGCGAAAGATACTGGCGTCGATTTCCGCGGCCACCCTTTGCGCGCCATGGGCGTTGAGGTGGTTGAAGTCCTGATACCAGGAATGGCGATCGCCGATCAGACACGCCTGGTCGTGACAGAACAGGTTGTCCAGCGAGACCAACGTGATTCGCCCGCGCTGGCTTTGTTTCTGAAACAGTTCACGGGTGTAGTTTTGCAGCGCTTCATGATTGGCGCGCGGCACCGACACCTCGTACAGCAGTTGCTGATCGTATTGCGCCGACTCTGCGGTCTGACGAGCGAGGCGGTAATAGAGGTTTTTCGGGTTGATCATCTGCTGCGGCACCTGCGCGACGACATACACCTCGGTGCCAAGGCTTCGGTAGGCGTCGATGGTCTGCTCCAGCGCCTGGGCGAACACGTCCCGCGACGCTTCTTTTGACTTGATGTGGCTCTGCTCGTTGACCAGGAAGTACCGGCTGATTTCGCTCTGGCCGTATTCGCCGTCGGTGTACAGGGTCCAGCGGGCCACCAGCGCCATGCGCTTGATGCCGTGGGTCTTGATGTAATCGAACTGCCGGCCGGCCAGCTCCGGGCACACCCCGGGCGCGTAGTTGCCATTGGCTACATCCAGTCCCAGCAAGGGCAGACAACCACCCAACCCGATATGCACGATGGTCTCGCCGCGACTGCGCGCCGCAGCGTCAAATGCAGGCAGCATCGCTTCCGAATGACTGTCGCCAAACACGGCCAGCTCTGGCGTCTGTTGTGCGTTCTTCGCGCCGAACAGGCAGAAATCCACATTCTTGCCGGTGCCGTCGTCGTTGCCGGCGCAGTGCTGGCGAATGTCGGTTTCGGCGAATTCCTGATCCAGGGAGGGATCAACGTTGAAGCGCTGGTGGAAGCCGTTGTTCAGATAACCCGTCAGGCCAAACGCGAGGAACATCACCGACCCCACGGCGCCCATGCTGAAAATCTGCGGGCGGCTGAACGCGCCTTTTTGCCGAAAGGCCTGCTCGACATAACGCCAGCTCAAATACGCCAGCAGCAACGACAGCACCGCCAGCGCGAGCATCATCGCCAGTGGCGGCTCCCTGAGCATGGCCTGCCGCGCGAAAGCAAACACAGGCTGGTGCCAAAGGTAGGCGCTGTAGCTGATCAAGCCGATGAACACGAAGGGACGGCTGCTCAACAGGCGCCCGACCACTGTCTGCTGGGAGGCGAAGAGAATGATCAGTGCCGCCCCCAGCGTCGGAACCAGTGCGTTGAGTCCGGGGAAAACCGTGCGGCTGTTGAAGGCAAACACCGCGTAGGTGATCAGACCAAGCCCAACGAGGGAGGCGATCTGGTCGCGCACGCCGTGGGCGTTTTCCGCGCGAGGCCGCCACGACAGGTAAAACGCGACGAACGACCCGACCAGCAACTCCCAGGCGCGAGCGTGCAACAGATAGAAGCTGGCGCTGGTGCCCGCGGCTGCACCGATCTGCGCGAACACCAGACTCACCACCGCGCCCACGGCCAGTAACGCAACGATTCGCGCGCGGCCCAGTTTCCAGAACAGCATCAGGATCAGCGGGAAAAACACGTAGTACTGCTCCTCGACGGCCAGCGTCCAGGTGTGCAGCAGGGGCTTGAGTTCGGCGGTGGCGTCGAAATAGCCGCTCTCCATCCAGAACAGCATGTTCGAGGAAAACAGCGGAACCGCCACCAGACTCTTGGCGAAATACTTGAAATCCGGCGGGTCGAGAATCAGCCAGGCGGCAGGCACACAGAGCAGCATCAACACGAAAAGCGACGGCAAAATGCGTCGCGCCCGGCGCTCGTAGAAATTCACGATGGAGAATTTTCCGGCCATCATCTCCGCCAGAATGATCGAGGTGATGAGGTAGCCGGAAATCACGAAAAACACATCAACGCCGACGAAACCACCGGAAAACACGTGCAAACCTGAATGGAAAAGAATGACCGGCAAAACGGCGACAGCCCGCAGGCCGTCTACTTCGGGGCGGTACTTGATGGCCGGGTTATGAACGCTGGACATGCGGAGGCCTTCCTTGTCTGTGGATGCGTGGGGAGCGAGACAGCGGGGAGCGCGAACATGAAGTCGGGCGACGACAAGAGCCCACGCCGGAAAACATCCGGGTGTGCTACCGCAAGCACATTCATGAAAGGTGTTCGGCGGCGCAAACGGGAGGGGAGGGTTTAAACGTGTTTGCGACGTTGGCTGTTTTTAACCCGGCGCGAAGGCGCTGTCCAGCGGGTTCAGACGGCGGAGAGGTCGTGCTTCAACTTTTTGCGCAGGTTTCCCCCGGATTAGTTCGCGACAGCAGGTTTCCAGTTTCCGTAAGTTGACTTGCCATTTGTAACATTTCCCTCCCTGCCGATTGTTCCTAGCATCCCTGGCACGCGAAACATTCATTCAACGTGTCAACGGAGAAGGTCAATGTCTGATGCTACCGAGCGTCTGTGGGGGGCGCGCTTCAAGTCTGGTCCAGCCGAAGCGATGGCCAATCTTTCCCGCTCGCCGCAGGCGTATTTTCGCCTGACGCCCTACGATGTGGCCGGCTCCAAGGCCCACGCCAACGAGTTGAACAGGGCAGGTCTACTGGATGCTGAAGAGACTCGCCTGATCATCGCAGCGCTCACCTCCATTGACGCGGACTTCGCCGCTGGCAAGGTTCAGCCCATCCCGGCGGACGAGGACGTGCACACCTTCATCGAACGTCTGCTGACCGAACGACTGGGCACGCTGGGCGGCAAGCTGCGGGCCGGGCGTTCGCGCAACGACCAGTCGGCCAACGATCTGCGGCTTTACCTTCGTGATCAGGTTCGTCAGTTGACCCTGGCCATTCTCGAACTGCAAAAGGCGCTGGTAGCGCAGGCCGAGCAACATATCCACACCATCGCCCCTGGTTTCACCCACCTGCAGCAGGCCCAGCCGATTGTGTTCGCCCATCATTTGATGGCTCACGCTCAGGCCATTCACCGGGACATTCAGCGCCTGCAGGATTTCGACAAGCGCTTCAGCCTTTCGCCTTTGGGCGCGGCGGCACTGGCAGGTTCAGCCATCGCCCGCGACCCGCAGCAATCGGCAGCGGAAATGGGCTACAACGGCCCGTGCGAGAACTCCATCGACGCTGTGGCCAGCCGCGATCATGTCGCCGAGTTCCTGTTTTGCAGCAGCATGCTGGGCATCAACATTTCGCGCATGGCCGAGGAATTCTGCCTGTGGACGTCGCGGCAGTTTCGTTGGGTCGAGCTGGACGACGGCTTTGCTACCGGCAGTTCGATCATGCCGCAGAAGAAAAACCCCGACATCGCCGAGCTTGCCCGGGGCAAATCCGGGCGCATCATCGGCTCGCTGACAGCCATCCTCGCAGTGCTCAAGGCGCAGCCGCTGTCCTACAACCGCGACCTGAGCGAGGACAAACACGCCGTCATCGACACGCTGGAAACCTTGCATCTGGTGCTCCCGGCCTTTGCGGGCATGGTCGCGACCATGAAAGTACGCACTGATGAAATGCTGCGCCAGGCGCCACTGGGCTTCACCCTTGCGACCGAAGTCGCCGACTGGCTGGCCATGCGCGGCGTGCCGTTCAAGGAGGCTCACGAAATCACCGGGCAACTGGTGCAATTGTGTGAAGCGCAGGACATCGGCCTGGAACAGCTGACCCCTGAAATGCTTGCCCGCACCGATGCCCGACTGACGCCGGACGTGCTCGAATGCCTGACCCTGGAAGCCGCGTTGGCGGCGCGCAGTGGCTGGGGTGGCACCTCACCGGTGCGTGTGGCCGAGCAGATCGAGCGCTTCAAGGCGCAGTTGCTCGCCCATGAAAACTGGGCTTTGGCGTACGCCGGGCCTCGGGGCTGAGGCTGGTATTTCCAGCATTCTGTAACGGCATTTCTCACCGCCACGCAAAAGCCCGCGAAGGATCAAAGGATCGCTTCGCGGGCTTGGTGTCGCCTGTGGATCAGTTCAGGTGGGCTTTCAGTTCGCCTGCTGCCTGACGCATGGCCGCCTTGACCTCAGGGATGTTGGCCAGCGGGTTGAGCAGGCCGTAGTCGTGGATCATGCCGCTGTACCGCACGGCAGTGACATCAACCCCGGCGGCATCCAGTTTGCGGGCATAGGCCTCGCCTTCGTCACGCAACACGTCCAGACCGGCGGTCTGCACCAGCGCTGGCGGCAGACCCTTGAGCTGCTCGGTGGTGGCCCGCAGCGGCGACGCGTAGATCTCGGCGCGCTGTTTGGCGTCGGTGGTGTAGCTGTCCCAGAACCAGGTCATCATGTTTTTGGTCAAAAAGTGCCCTTCGGCGTAGGTCTGGTAAGACCCTGTGTCGAAGTTGGCGTCGGTCACCGGCCACAGCAGCAGCTGGAAGCGCAGTTTCGGCGTGCCTTGTTCCTTGGCTTTCAGCGCGACCACTGCGGCCATGTTGCCGCCGACGCTGTTGCCGGCCACGGCCAGACGCGAGCTGTCGACGTTGATCTCTTTGCCATGCTGGGCCACCCATTGGGTCGCGGCGTAGGCCTGGTTGATCGCGGTCGGATAGTGCGCTTCTGGCGACGGGGTGTAATCGACGTAGACCGCCACCGCGCCGGAACCCACCACCAGATCACGAATCAGGCGAGCGTGAGTCGGGTAGTCGCCCAGGACCCAGCCGCCACCGTGGAAGTACATGAACACCGGCAGCTCACCCTTGACCCCGGCTGGACGCACGATGGTCAGCTTGATGTTCTGGCCGTCGGCCTGGATGGTCTTCTCGCTGACCTGAATCCCCGACATGTCCACCTTCACCGAGTTCTGCGCACCGGTCAGCACGGCGCGTGCATCTTTCGGGCTCAGCTGTTCCAGCGGACGACCACCGCCAGCAGCCAGTGCATTAAGGAAGGCTTGGGTCTGGTGCTCTGGCACGGCGGTTTCAGCGGCGAATGCGTTACTGATGGAAAAGGCCAGAACGGTAGCGGTCAGTGCTTTCTTAAAGGTGCTCAGGGTGCGAGTAGACATGTCATGTTCCTTTTGAATTCGATAAGGATCTGTAATTTCGGTCGGCACGGGCAGTTCGTTGTCTGCGTGTTGGCTGGCTTGGAACTGAATTTACGGACTAATCGATGGTGGAACAATTAGGCTAAATGGAGACTCATTGTTTCTGTTTTGGGGACGTTAACAGTTGTCACCCAACAGTCGTGAATCTGCGCGGCCTGGCGATGTGTCAGACATAAAAAAACCTCCCGAAGGAGGTCTTTGGAAAACGCTTGGGCGACTCAGCTTTCGCTGTCGCTCTCGGCCGGGCTGGAGAGTTCGTTCAGCGCCGTGGCGTTGTTCTTGAAGGCCGCTGCGAACACCGCGCGGTTCTTTGCCATGTAAATGCTGGCGTCTTCGGCGTGTTTCTCGGTAAGGCCCGGTACGTTTTTCATCAGCACGTCGGTGAGGAGCTCTGCCAGCTCAAGCATTTGATCATGCGCATCGGCGAGTTTGCGGTCCACGAACGTAGTCTCCAAATCGCGGGTACTGCGGTAAAGGGTTTCAACAGCCATTTTGGCCTCGTCGTCATGTCCAGTGTGTTGAGATTGGCCCCGCGCGCTGCGCTGTCTGATGGCCAACAGGGTGGTGCTGAAGCGGTGGCGCAGGACCTGCGTGGTGCGTTGTGGCAACACGTTTTGCATTTACTGTTTATTTATACAGTGCAAAGCATAAGGGAATCGCTGCCGGTTGAATAGTGGCAATTCACACGCATTTTTAGCGCCAGGGCCTGCCCTTGCGACAACCGGTCACGTTCTCAACCATAGCCGATGGCCCCTTTAATGCACGGCCATCAGCGCGTCACAGGCGCGCGGCATCATCCGTACCGGGTCATTCAAGGAAGTGCATCGTGAAAATCAACTGGGCCGAATCCCTTCGTCAGCACGTACACAGCTGCGCCGAATCCATCGGCAACCTGTTCGTCGAAACCTTCCACTACCTGGCACTGTTCGCCATCGGTGCCGTCACCGCGTGGGCGGCGGTCATGGCGTTTCTCGGCATGCTCGACAAGGGGCATATCACGGTCGATGACATCCTGCTGCTGTTCATCTACCTGGAGTTGGGGGCGATGGTGGGGATCTACTTCAAGACCAACCACATGCCCGTGCGCTTTCTGATCTACGTCGCGATCACCGCACTGACGCGCCTGCTCATTTCCGACGTTTCGCACCACGCGCCGCCGGATCTGGGCGTCGTGTACCTCAGTGGTGCAATTCTGTTGCTGGCGTTTGCGATTCTGGTGGTGCGCTATGCGTCGTCGCAGTTTCCGTCGGTGAAGGTGCCGGACCCGCACAGCAATAAAAGGGGCGCAGTGATCGAGGAAAAAGGAGAGATTTGAGTTTCTTCTGAGGCGAAGAACAGAGGCTGCGAAAGGGGAGGCGATTCATTGAGTCGCCTCATTTGTTTCGCATCATGTAGGGAATCCAGCGGGCTTTCAGATACCCACGTTGAGCTGCGGGCGGTTGAGGAAATTGTTGCGTGCAGGCGGTGGCGAGAGTTGTTTGAGATCGCCATCGGTCATGGCGGCCAGAATCTTGATTGCGCTGTGGCCCTGTTCGATGGCGATGCCGAATTGCACGCTCTCGATCAAGCGACGCAGGCGCTTGGGAGAATTGCGTTGCTCGGCGCTGATCAAGCGTTTCGCGACCACGCCTGACTCGTTGGAAAGCGTCAGCATGATGGTGCCATCGAGGCCCTGGATACTCAGATTGACCCGGTAGTCTGGGTGGAAAGCATCAGTGATCTGTTGAAAAGGATTGTCCATGGCCTAATACCTGATTATCGATCTGCATAAGTTGACTTGGGGTTAGTCCCTTTAGTTCTGGACGCTGGATGGACGGTCGGGAAATGCCAGCGTCGGGTTGAGCGTCAGCGGCCCGTCGAGCCAGAAAGGGCGGGGCCTGCAGAGGTGAAGGCTCGACGATCGGATACTTGCAGAGTTCGGGCCATTCAGGACGAACGGCGCGATTAAAGGGACCATGAATCCTTTCAGCGAGAAAACTGTGAAGTGGTTTGTCGTTTTTGATTAATCCTTTAGTACTAGCAGATGGCTGCTCCACTTACGGGCGAGCACCATGAATGCGCCTGGCGCCTGCTTTGTGTGCGTATTTTCCCGATTATTGATGGGCATAAAAAAGGGCGGGCCTGTCTCCACAGGCCCGCCCTTCATTATTTAATCAGTCGATGTTTAACGGGCGACGGAACCCGCCGTCAATGCCTGATCGTTTTCGAGAAATTCTTCCTGTAGCAGGGCGTCGGGGTTTTCGGTTTCCCGGCTGCCAGCACCACTGATGGCGTACACACCACCGCGTTTGCTGCGCAGTTTGCCGAACAGGTGATCCAGGGCATGGTCGAGTTTCAAGGCGGCACCGTCCACAGCCTGAGCCAGCGAATCGGCCTTGTGGGTCACGGAAATGGGTTGGTGTCCTTTGGGCCGGGCTTCCATCTGGCAGCGGATGTCATGAGGGCCGGGCTTGTCGCCGTTTTCGTCGCGAATATGGACTTCGACGCGGGTGAGATCTTCTTCGTAGCGGTCGAGCGTGCTTTCAACAGTGGTTCGTACCCACTCCTCCAGTCGGATGCTGCTTTCGATGTGGTTATCGCTATTGACCTGGATTTGCATAGTTCTTCCCTTACTTTGGCTTGCTCGGGAGAGTCTCGACGAAGGTGAATTTTCGTCTGCCCTCACTCACAGTGTTGGCGCCGATCGAAGAACAATTCAACCCCCAAAACGAAAGAAATATTTCATTGCAGAAATAACTTTGCAGGTTTGTAAGCGAGCTTGTAGGAACGCGCTTGCCCGCGATTGCAATATGCCTGTACCTGCAAAGACTGACACTCCGCATCGCAGGCAAGCGCGCTCCTGCGCGTCATGGGTCAACTATCGGCGTCAGAATGCGACCGAAGTCTGCACATACACCGTGCGCGGTTCACCCACGTATTTGCCCTTGTTGTTGTCGTCAAACGAGCGCGTGAAGTACTCGTGATTGAAGATGTTTTTCACCCCCACGGCGACGTTCAGATCCGACAGTTGCGGGCCGAAATCGTAAGCCGCGCGGCTGCTGAACAGCATGTAACCGGGGATGCGACCAGTGCTGCCGTCGGCGCTTTCGGTGGAGGTGTTGGCGTTGTCGGCGAACTGGCTGCTCTGGTATGAACTGTCCAGATTCAGCTTCCACGGGCCATCGGTGTAAGCGACCCCCAGCGTTCCTTTGTGTTTTGAGGAGAACGGCACACGATTGCCCTTGTTCGGCCCATCTTCGCGGATGGTCGCGTCCACATAGGCATAAGTGGCGTAGACGTCGAAACCGGACAGCATCGGGCTCAAACCGTCCAGTGCGTAGTTGATGCTGGTTTCGACGCCCTGATGGCGCGTCTCGCCTCGTGCAATCACGGTATCGTTGGTCTGGTTGCTTTCGTACTGGTTGTCGAAATTGATGAGAAATGCGCCGATCTCCGCGCGCAGGTTGCCATTGTCGTAACGCGTGCCGAGTTCCCAAGTACGGGCTTTTTCAGGTTTAACTTCGCCACCGGCTACGCGGTTCGGCATCTGGCTGTACTGTACCGAGCCGAACGAGCCTTCGG
The DNA here is from genome assembly GCA_963528485.1 of uncultured Pseudomonas sp. GTDB lineage: Bacteria > Pseudomonadota > Gammaproteobacteria > Pseudomonadales > Pseudomonadaceae > Aquipseudomonas. Next base: position 18,396 of record CAURWS010000007.1, read on the forward strand.
TGTTGGCGTACAGATTCCAGCTGTCGGTGAGGTGATACAGCACGTTCAGCGCAGGCAGGGCGGTGTTGTAATCGCCCTGATATTTGACATGGGTCAGGTTGTTGGTTTGTGCCGAATCGATCATCTCGTAGCGAATGCCGGGGGTGAGCGTCCACTTGCCGATGTCGATGCTGTCGTCGATGAAGAACGCATGGGCTTCGGTGGCGCCGCGGGTGTCGCGGTCGTTGCGGCTGTCGGTGGTCGGCAGCAGGTTCAGCGCGGTGTTTTCGCGGTAGCGCAGTTCGTGACCGGCTTCGTTGATGTAGCGGTAGCCCACCCCGACCTCATGCTGGGTTGGGCCCAGGCCGAAACCCTGGGCGAAGCGGGTTTCCAGGCCGCGCACCCAGTACTCGCGTGGCGAAAGGGATACGAACGAGCCTTGATCCAGATAACCGCTGCGCAACGTTTTGGTGAAGAACGTGTTGACGGTGAATTCCCGGGCATCTTCCTGATAGCGGTAGCCGACGTTGAACATCGTGCGGCGGCCCCAGAATTTGTCTTTCAGGCGCGTCGATTGATACGGATCGGCGTCGTAATCGGCCACGCTCAGGCCGCCGGGCATGTCCGCTTCACCTTCGTAATACTGGGCTTCGGCGTTCAGGCTGTTGGCTTCGTCGATCTGGTATTTGCCCTTGAGGATCAAGTCGTCGATCTGTGTGTCGCTGTGCTCGCGCCAGTCGCCGCCGCGCACGCCGGAATACAGAATCGCGCCGCCCAGGCCGTTGTCGGCGGTGCCGCCAGCGAGCAGGTTGCCGGTGGTCTTGAAGCCATCGTGGCTCGAAGAGGGGCTGGTTTCAGTCTGTATGCCGCCTTTGAGGGTCGGCGCGTCGGGGATGGCGCGGGTGACGAAG